>CAZEMD010000005.1:0-13232 GCA_964513225.1 uncultured Candidatus Bathyarchaeia archaeon
CGTTGATGGCGACTATGAACGGCGGCGAGAGGGACTGCTGCTTCGTTATCGAGTCCACGAGGTCCTGGGTGAACGTGGCTATGCCGCACTCCCGCGGGGGGTAGGTGCTCAGGTAGGCTATCGTGGGTTTCTCGATGCCCGAGTCCACGGCGCCGGCGGTCACCCCCCTCGTCCGCTCCAAGTAGACGGTGTGGGCGAGGCTCAGGAGCCTCCTCTCCGTGGTGAGGCCTATGAGGTTGCCTTTCTCGGTGACCACGAGCCTCCTTATGTCGTGGGCTCTCAGCAGGCCGATGGCTTCGCGTACGGACTCGTCCGCCTCGATGGTGACCAGGGGGGACGACATGATCTCCCTCACCGTCGTCGTCTCCACGTCTCTCTCCTGTTTCAGCACCCTGTCGATGACGTCCCGCTCCGTGACTATGCCGACGGGGGCCTCGTCTTCGACGATTATCACGGCTCCGACGTTGTTCAAGACGAATAGGTCGAACAGCCTGTACGCCGGGTCGTCGAGGTCGGCCGTGGGCACCTCCATGTTGGTGCCGCTCAGCACGGGGAGGTCGAACAACAGCTTAAAGTAGGGGTCGGTGCTTGTCACGGTGTATATGTGGGCTTCCCGTCTATAAAATGGTGAGAACAGAGGGCTTTATTTCGTTCACCCGTATGATGTACCGGTTTTCATGGATGTCTACGCCGTTGTGATGGCCGGGGGGACGGGGACCCGTCTCTGGCCTCTAAGCACACGGGAGAAGCCGAAGCAGGTCCACAGCTTTCTCGGGGACGAAACGCTTTTCCAGGAATCCGTCCAGAGGATCAGGCCCCTGGTGGGGGTTGACCGCGTGTTGGTCGTTGCGGGCGGCCACGTGGTCGAGGAGCTGAGGCGCCAGGAGCCGTGCATCCCGGAGGATAACTACGTCGTGGAGCCGGCGGGCAGGGGGACGGCCCCGTGTATAGGGTTGGCTGCGGTTCACATCGCCAAGCGGTGCCCGGGGGCGGTGATGGTGGTTTTGACCGCCGACCACCATATCGGGGACGTGGAGGGGTTCCACTCCGCGCTGCGCGTGGCTGTGGACGCCGCCGAGGAGGGGCACCTGGTCACGCTGGGGATAGAGCCCGGTGAGCCCTCCACGGGCTACGGGTACATCGAGCACGGCGGGCTAGTCGAGAGGGTGCGTGGGCTGGAGGTGCTCCGCGTGAAACGGTTCACGGAGAAGCCTGACATGGCGACGGCCCGGGAGATGGTGGCGTCGGGGCGGTACTCGTGGAACAGCGGCATGTTCGTCTGGAGGGTGGACAGGATACTGGAGGAACTCAGAGTGCACATGCCCGGTCTCTACGGTCGGCTGTCCGTCATCGGGGACGCCGTCGGGTCGCCGTCATACGGGGAGGCGTTGGAGGCTAACTGGGCGGACGTGCCCCGGGAGACCATAGACTACGGAGTCATGGAGAAGGCGGGGGACGTCGTGGTGGTCCCGGTGGATATAGGGTGGTCGGACCTGGGCACGTGGGGCAGCGTCATGAGGCTGCTGCCGAGTGACTCCGACGGGAACGTGGTGAGGGGCCGGCACCTGGGCTTAGACACCAGGGGCTCCCTGATCTTTGGGGGGGACAGGCTGATAGCCACCGTGGGGGTCAGGGACCTCATAGTGGTGGACACGGGCGACGCGTTGTTGATATGCGACAGGTCTCAGGATCAGCGGGTTAGAGACCTGGTTAAGATGCTTTGAATCGATGTTTCAGGTACGATGTTACCTACGTGTAGGGTGTGTGGGGCGTCGTCTGGTCCTGAACCATATGAGATATTAGTTTCATCTTACCATAACGTTATCGGTGAAAGAAGATGGGAGTAATGGAGAGCCTCGGATACGTCAACAAGAGCAGGCTGGATGAGGCGCTTGACCGAGGCAGGGAGCTGGAGGAGCTGCGGGAAAAGGTCTCCGTTCTTGAGGCCGAGAAGTCTGAGCTGGAGAAGAAGCATCAGGAGGCCTTGGAGAAAAATAGGGAGCTGGAGAGCCAGGTCTCCAAGCTCAGTGAGGAGCCAGAGGCCGAGGAAGAGGAGATCTAGCTCAGCCGGGGCTCCCGTGGGTCAAAGGTTGAACTGTGGAAGCCCCTTTTTTATTTGATTGAATAGTCTAAGTGTTTCTTGGTTCTGTAGCTTATTTGTATAGGTTTGTCCGGTTCATATGAAGCGGTGTTGAGTGTAAAGATTATCTCATGCACAAACAGCCCATTACTTGTGGTGCCTTTGAGGCGGATCGTTTTATTCTTCTTGGTAGCTTTGCTCGTCTCCTTTCCTCCCGCGTACGCCGTCGACCAGGACGACCTGGGCACGGGGGCGACGCCGGCGACACCCTTGCGGCGGCGGCCGAGATCACCCTCATCGAGGGCGTCCTGGAGGGCGAGGGTTGGCTGGACGAGGACGACGTGGCCGACGCCTACCATTTGGAGGTGGGGTTCCATAAACAGGTGACCGTGGCCCGGGAGTCTCCTGAGGGCGACAACTACGACCTCGACCTCCACGGCAGGTACCGGGATCTCGAGGAGAGCTCCACGAAACCGGGGCGCTGGCGTTCACGGTTTTAAGGCGGAAGTCTAAGGAGAACCGAGACTAGAGAGATGCCGTGAGAAAAGACTTAGGTTTATTTACGCATAAGCTATACTGGATGTTTACCTGAAGGCAGGCCTCCTTCATTTTTATTATTCCAGGGTTAATGGATAACTGGTTGCGGTTTTGGTTGTAGGAATCGGCGTGATCGGGTGTGGCAGCATCTCGTGGTATCATCTGAGGGCGATCCAGTCGCTGGAGTCAGCGGAGATCGTGGCGGCCTATAACAGGAGCCCCGGGCCTCGGGCGAGGTTCGGCACGGAGGCGGGTCTGTCCTCGGGCTCGTTGTACTCGGATGCCTCTGAGTTGTTCGGGCATGATGGGTTGGATGCGGTGGTCGTCTGCCTGCCCAACAGCATGCACTCCAAGGTGTCGGTGGAGGCCATGGAGGCTGGTCTTCACGTCCTCTGTGAGAAGCCCATGGCCACGAGTCTCGCCGAGGCGGAGCGGATGGTGGGGGCCGCAGAGAGATATGATAGGAAGCTGCTCATAGGGCTCACCAGGAGGTTCACGGGGGAGTCCGTGGCCGCCAAGAGGGTCGTGGACGGCGGTGGGCTGGGGGAGGTTTATTACTCGAAGGCTGGGTGGATGAGGAGGAGCGGGATCCCCGGGTGGGGGAGCCAGTTCACCAGGAGGGATCTGGCGGGCGCCGGCCCCATATACGACATCGGCGTGCACGCCCTGGATAACGCGTGCTGGCTGATGTCTGATTTCGAGGCCGAGAAGGTACTGGCGTCGAGCTACTCCAGGCTCGGTCCGATGCGGAGGGGGCTGGGCGACTGGGGGGTACACGACTTCGACGGTTACTTTGACGTCGAGGACCTGGCGGCGGCGCTGATAAAGATGAGGAGCGGCGTCACAGTCGTTTTCGAGGTGAGCTGGGCCGCCCACGTGCCCCGGTCCCGGTATACTGTGAGGGTGCTGGGGGAGGAGGCCGGGCTGGACCTGGAGACCATGATGCTTTACACGGACGGTGAGGTGGATGTCCCCATCGCGTACGAGGAGACCGATCCTTACCTGGAGGAGATGAGGCACTTCGTTGACTGCGTAGAGGGTGATGTGGTTCCGTTGACTGCGCCTGAGGAGATGTTGGAGCTGCAGGCCATGCTGGACATGATACTCTTGTCGAGTGGTGAGGACCGGGTGGTGAGGAGAAGCGAGGTGTAAGATATAGGGGTGTGTGGTTCTCTGCGTTATTACTGAAGCCCACGTATTTGTTGGGATATATAGTGGGTTCGTTAATCTGGGCCTGTTTCCAGTGTTTAGTGGTGGTTTGATCGATTAGTTTCAAATATGTTGAATGGTTTTTGTTTGGTTGCGGTATGTCTGTGTTGGTGGTGGATCTTGTTCCTGCTTTTAACGAGGAGCATTACTTGGCGTCGGTGCTAGTGCGATTGCTTGGGATTGGTTGACGGGGTCGTGGTGTGCGACGACGGGTCTGAATATTGACCCGGTTATGCCTGGTTAGACAAGGACTGTATGGCTTTTTTCTCTAGGATAAGGCTGTCTATGTTTAGTAGGCTAGGTATGTGTTTTATTCATGTTGTGTTTGATGAGAGTACGGTAATCAACCTTAACACCCATATGGCGGTTACTATGATAACACTCCCCCATGTAATAGTCCAGATTCTTGTTGCAGTTTTTCTTTTAGGGTCTTTATCGTATCTGTCTATTCTTTGGTAGAGGTCCATCGAGTTTTTCTTCAATTTCGAATATTCTTTCGTATATAGTGTTGTTGTAGAATCGGGTGCGTTTAGCGAAGAGTGGCCATAATACGTATAGCAGCAGGCTGGCTGCTGCGAGTAGTGCGACGTTTATGGCTGTTATGTTTTCTATTGTGAATGAGAATGCTATCAGGCCTATGGATACTGGTATGAATATTGATCCTATCTTCCATGCTATGTCCTGGTAAAATATTATTAAATCGTTCGCTCTCTCGTATTCGCATATTAATTGTTCCTTCTCGTTTTCTGTTTTGGACATCTAGTATGGGTAAATCAAATTGTATTTAATATAATCGACTCAAGTTTCCATGGTTTAATGTGTTTCAGATCGTTGTTTTAGTTATTTCTAATTCTATGTAGTATAATAAGATGTTGAGTTGTAGGTTACCGAGGCTTGGATGGTTTTATCGTCTATGATTATGGTTTCATTAGTCTGGGCTCGTCTGCAGTGTCTGTAGCAGCGGTGGCTTGAGGATTGGCGGGGGGCCGGTGTTGTCTGTGGTTTGTTGTGCCGCTGTTTCCTGGGGGTGTTTCTTGAGGTTGTCCAGGGTGAACTGGGCGGCGGAAGGTAGACTGGTCGAGGCTGCCATAATACTCGAGGATATGGCCGTCGGTTTGTTCGTGGAAAGTGAACAATGTGTTTATAAAACGTGAACGCTTCTCCGTCAGCGCTCTATTCGTGTCTTCGGGAACTGTGGTTATTATCGGGGTTCCTCGGTGGGCTTTCTCAGAGGACTGACTCTTATCCTGTCTTCTCTTACCGTGACTACCTTGTTCTTAAGCGGGGTCACTTGGGACAGTGTGTGCCTTATCCTTTCGGCTATTTGTTCGGGGGAGGATGGAGCGATCCTGAGGAGCATGAGGCCCTTGACTTTTTGTCTCTCCCTGAAGATGAGTTCACCGAAGTCCTTGTCGAATGTGACTATGATCCTGTCTTCTTTGTTTGCCTGCTCTATGACGGCTCTGTCGCTAATGCCTGGTGTTGTCTCCGAGACCGAGGCGACGTCGTGGCCCTGGTTTCTCAGTATCTCCACGGTCTTTCTGGGTATGTTTTCGTCTGCTAGGAGTTTGGTCAAGGGTATGGGTACACCGTCTCGTCCTTAAGGATGTCTGTGGCGTATCTCAGGGCGGTCTGTATGTCTTCTTGTTTTAGTTGGGGGTAGTTTTCGAGTATCGTTAGCTCTGTCCAGCCGTTGGCGAGGAGTTCCAGTATGTGTTGGACGGAGATTCTGGTGCCTTTTATGACTGGCTTCCCCTGCAGTATGTCTGGGTCTAGGGTTATTCTGTTTCTCCAGTCGTTCATGGTGGTCTCCTTGTTTCATGGGGTTGGAGGCGATGTATAAATGTCTTGCCAAGCCCGGCTTTTCTCAGTGGGTCGGTGCTCTGGTGCCTGCGTTATACGAGGAGCATCGCGTGGAGCCGGTGCTGTTGCCGGAGCCATGGATAGTATCGTCGTCATGATTATGGGTTCGTTAGTCTTGGCTCGTTTGCAGTGTCTGTAACGGCGGTGGTTGGAGTATGGGCGGGGGGGCGGTGTTGCCTTTGGGTTGGTGTGTTGCGGTGGTTTCTTGGGGGTGTTTCTTGAGGTTGTCGAGGATGAACTTGGCGGCGGCGGGTAGGCTGAGGAGCATGAAGGCTAGCTCTATGTTTGCTTCGTTGTACTCGTCTATGGTGACTGTTACGGCTCGGGTGGGGTGGGTGTAGGCTGTGAGGAAGGTTACGAGGACCAGGTAGTGGGTAGTTGCTACCGCTATGACGCCTCGTTTGGCGTATATGTATCTGAGGTACCCAAGCACCCTGTTTCACCGGTTTGATGGTTTTGCCGTGGTTTTTATGGGTTATCGAGTCTTTTTCATAGTCTGTTTTTCGTATCAGGGTGTACTTGTTTCCTTTCTTTTTCGGGGATAGGTATTCGGGATCCATTTTTCCCGGCGTGTTGGCGCTGGTGTGGTTTGCTTGGGGTGCTGGACAGGGTTCAGCGGCGAGGGGATCAGGCTATACATTACGATGGGTGACGCGCAGTTCTAGGAGACGGTCTGCCGTAAGCTGCTGGGGTCCATGGTGAATAACGGCAACAATCAACGAGTTGTCTAACTGGAGAACGAGGACGTTTTTTATCTCGGGCTGGAACTATGTCGTAAAGTTGAACGAGGAAATTATCGTGATTAAGCTACTTCGATTCTTGTGAGGGGACTTATTCATGTGGCGTCATTATGATCTTGATCTGTACCAGTACGCCGCGGCTAATGAAAATGCAACTAGTAAAACCGCGGTAACAACGTATGTCATGTTAAGCGGTGCCTTAACTTCTATGAGAGCCTCAGATGTGTTGTTATCTTCATCTAATTCATCAACGACGCTGCTGGTGTCAACAGAGTACTGTACCTCATATTCATCGGCTTTACTCGCGATCCACGTATACACGTTTGTTTGGGTTTCACCTGGACCTAACTCTTCCACCCTGCTGCTGTAAGCCGTTAAACCATTTACGTAAAGTTTAGTGACGAAGCCCACCGCTGTACGGTTACCGGCGTTAGTGACGGTATGGTGCATGTCCACCTTTTCGTTCTCCACCACTTCACCTATCGGTGAAACGTTGCAGACGAGGTCAGGCAGCGTCGGGGGAACCACGGTCAACCCAGTCTCCATGTCATCTACCCGGATGAGGTGCTCGCCTCGCTCGGAGACATTAAACCGTATCCTGTGCCTCTGGGTTTCACCTTGCTCTAGGTGAAGGGTATTGGAGTCGATGGGGGTATCATCCATGTACACTATAGACACAAGGTTACCATTCTTTTCGCCGTTGTTGCTTACGGTAAACTCCAGTGAAGCCGTCTCGCCTTCCTCAACAGTGTCATGCTGCAGTTCTAGACCCGTGTAAGTGAAGAACGGTAAAGGTGGAACAATTGACACCGTCAAGGGGCTCCCCGAAAGCTCTTCTCTGGTTAGGTTAGCCCAGGCAACATCCCTGTCTGTATATACCCCTGTGCGGCTGCACCTCTCCCAGCCATCGTCATGGTAGTAGCTCAAACCCAAGCTTGGCTCAATCAACTCCGAAACCAGGGAACCGTTATACGCCACCTCTATGAAGATGGGCCACTCGATATCATCGGGGTTACCCACCCCCAGATCCAGAATAGCACCCACTTGGTAGTTGGGCAGCTCTGTGTCAGGGTATGGGTTGCCTTCATACTTGAAAAGGATCAGCCTCGTACCGTTGCCAGTTACCCTGATTACAATACCCAGATCATCGAAGGACTGGTAAGACGTCGCGTTAACCGGAATCTCCTTCACCCCCATCCTACCGGCGTCGGGCTCCTCCACTATGACTTTCACAAACCCTGTTACTGAAGCCCCACTATCGTCAACAACCGTGTGGTTCACATAGTATGTACCCGGCTCCATGTAACTATGAACCACGTTTCTACCGGTCCCAATGGATCCATCATCGAAGTCCCATAGATATGAAACAATGGCGCCATCGGGGTCATAGCTATCGCTGTCAAAGTCCAACTCCTGGATAGTCAAACACTTCCTGTTGGCCCCCGGCTTAGCCACTGGCGGCACGTTTGGCTTCTCCAAGATGTTGATGTTCATGGATTTGCTGTCCTTCAACCCTACGCTGTTGGTCACCTCCAGCCTCACAACGTGTTCTCCAGGTTCATCGTAGAAATGTGACACCTGTACGCCTTCGCCTGTTTTACCGTCCCCGAAGCTCCAATGGTAGCCTGTGATCTCGCCGTAGACTGGCTTGGATCCGCTACCATCAAACACTATCTCTCTTCCTGCCACGAGTTCACCTGAAAACGTGAAAGCCGCCTTGGGGTTATGGTTAACACTGCCCTGACTGTTTTCCTTGGATCTTGACGACAGGGTGATGGTCTTCTCTACCCCATCCACGTCCACGACGAATGTCCCCGGCGGGATCCCATCGGTGTCGTAGCTGTAGCTATAGCTGCCCTGGCTGTCCATGGTAAGGGTGATCTCCGCCGTGAATCTCAGGTCGATGGAGGCCTCTCCTGGAAGGGCGTCACCCTTGATCTGGATGTCATAGGTGCCAGACGGTATGTTGCTCTGTGATAGGGTGACCACGCCGTTGCTCGCATCCTTGTTTAAACTGATCCAGCCGAGAATAGGATGCTTGACCGCGACCCTGAGGTTAGTAACGCCTGACGCACGGGCGTAGACGCTGTTAGGCTTCTGGGGAATCGATACATCGTTTAAATCTATCCTGTATTTGCCATCGCTTACATCCGCGCGTCCACTGTACTCTAAGGATACAGGTATCTCCTCTCCTGGGGTGGCGTTAATAACTATGGACAAGGTGTCACCCTGCTCCGGTTTGGATGGGGATATCTCGAAACTTGATGCCGCACAGTACCAGGTGGAGATGGGGAGACATAGGATAAGCATTAAGAGGGGCATCAGGCGTCTCATGGCGTGCTATGCCTTACTGGGTGACAACGTGCATAAAAATTCGGCGAAAATTTAGCTCGAATAATAAAATTAGGGTAAATATTGGGGGTAGTCTACTTTCTCCGCATATACAGGTACCCGGCTACCGCCACCGCTGCTATTCCTACTAGAATAACGTATATCCAGGTGAGTTTTTCGGGTGGGGTCTCAACGCTGAACTGAGCCTCAAGCCCATCAACTGTGACCGTGTGTATACCCTCCTCCTCGGAGGAAACGGTGACAATCGCGGTGTCGCTTGCTCCGCCGTCCAGCGTGTTTGACGTTGTCTCCACTGTTTCTCCGTCTAAGATGACATCCACCGAGTATGATCCGGCCAGTTCTCCTGTGTTCTTCACGGTTAAAGTCACCGTGACGTCTTCACCGGGCTCTACGGTTGAGGGTGAGACTTGCAGGTTGCTTAGCGTGAACTCCGCTGGCTCTAGTGGGGTTTCCACGGTGAAGGTGGCTGACTCGCCCATGACCTCAACGGTGTACTGCCCAGCCGTGTCCTTGGATGTCGTCCACTCCAGCGTTATGGATTCGCTGGGGTCAAGAGTTATCACCTCGGACGCGGTTTCAAACCCGTCCACGTATAGTTTTACGGTCGTAGAGTCTGCTTCGTCGCCTATGTTTTCAAGGATGGCCTCGATGGTTACGATGTCACCGGGTTCCACGGTCTCAGGTTCAACTGTTAGGCTTGACACCGTGAACTCCCCTAGCTGCGGTAGCGCCGCCTTTGTCTCCTCATCCAGATACGTGTAAAGGGCTTCTCTCTCAGCGGGAGCCATATTCGTCCACAGTTCCTCGATGGTATCCTCGGTTAGGTACACGAAAACCATGCCGAGTTCCTCCAAGTCACCTACATCGACCCAAGCGGTGATCACGTCAAGGACCTTGGTCTTGTCCATGGCTTCGAAGACGTCTGCGACGGTTGAAGGTGTCTCCGGGAGGTTTGCTATCTCCACGAAGAGTTCTACTAGGCTCTCGGTGTTGACGTTCTCAAGGGTCTCAGCAACCTTGTCCAGTAGCTCCTGTCTTTTCTCGGGGTCGACTTCCTCTAGGCGCCTCTTTACCGCCGCCTCAACGCGTTTAGCCGCCTCGTTAAGGTCTTCGTTGGCCATCTCCTCAACAAGCTGGGCACCTACCTCGGCCCCGGTCTCTAGGAGGATCTCTGCGGCCTTGTCTTCATCAATATTATTGATTGCCTCTGCTAGCTTGTCAAACGCCTCAGGTGTGTCCGCTGCCTCCTCCAAGATCTTGGCGGTGTCTGCAGCGCTAAGATCGGATGTGATCTCCTCGATAACCGACCCGGATATTTTCGACATAAGCCCGGCTAGGTACTTTGGGTCAGTCTCTGTGAGAACATTGGCTCGCGCAGCCCTGTCCATCGCCTCTATTACGTTAACGGCTTTATCTCCGGTAAGGTCTTCAAGTATCTCGGCTGCTTCACTGGTTGGTAACCAGCCGAGGATCTCGGCTGTCTTTCCGTCGGATACCTCCTCAAGAAGCTCAGCGATTTCGTCAGCTTCGAGATCTTCTAAGGCCTCTAGAGCCTCTTCCAATGGGAGAGCCTCTAGTTCCTCAGGTGTTGGTATCACGGTCACTAGTGGTGGAGGCACATATACGCCACCACCTGAAGGCCGTATGTCTACATATACCGAGTCCTGTGCGAAGCCTAGGAGACGCTGGTTGGAGCTGATGTCTCCATCGCCGTCCCAGGCGCCGACGAGGACAACGTAGTCGTCTTCATCGAGACCATCTGTTGTGAGGCTTAACGTGTAACTTGTAGCATCTGTGCCAGTGACGAACGCCCATGTGTATTCATCGCTTTCTAAAGCCTGCGACATGAAATCCGTGATTTCATCTATACCAATGTTTCCTAGGCCTCCTCCGAATAGGCTGAAGCTTCCGCCGGAGCCCTCGATCAGGGTGGCCCCGTTCACCGTTAGCTCCGTGTCATCTGTTAGGCCGTAGCTGATGAGCCGAGCGTTTGCGTAGTATGCCGATTCCTTGATCAATGCTGCCCCGTATATTAGGTTTGTATCCGGACCAGTCAGGGTTATATCGATGTCAAGATCGGTCCCCCTATACACCTCATCGTCCATGGTTATGGTCAAGGACCTATCGAGCACCTCGACCGGGGTTGCAGAGTATAGGATGAAGGTATTCCCAACCTGGTTCATCACTACTATTACGTAGTCTCCGGCTGCCTGTGCGCCAAAGTTATCGGATATGTCCCCGTTTACGTCAAGGGGTCCGCTCTTCGTTTGCACCACTACATTGTTGGGGTCGTTGTCAGTGAGGATGTCTCTGAGGGCCTGGGTGTCTCCTTTGAATGCGTCAGAGGCCGCTGACTGGAAATCCAGCGGGTCGTCTACCTTGATCAGCTTCACGTCAACGGGGAGCCCTACATGAGAGGTTCTGCCGTTAAACGTGTAGGTTATTGTCTGGGTGGTGGAGTACAGTGGGTGCGTCGAGTAAGGATAGGTCACGGAGTCGCCTAGAATGCTGTTGTCGGCGTCTACTGCGACGTTGTTACCGTCTTTGTCGTAGTCCGCTGAGGTTATCCCGTCATAGTAGAGGGTGATCTCTGGAAGCGTTATGTCGCTGCCGCCGGTTAGTTCTATCCAGTTTCCTCCGGTTCCGCTTCCCGTGTGGGTGGCGAAACGGAAAGTGTATGTCCCGTCGGTGACTTCCACCGGGAAATCGGCGCTGGTAGCCGCGTTTACTGTGATTAATATGCTGGTGAGACTCAGAATCGTTATGATTATCGCTAATATTTTTAGATTTTTCATCTTCCTTAATCTTCCTTCCAAAATATACCTATGGAACCCTAGTATTTTATCTTTGTCTTATATTTCTCTAACAATATGGTTCTCTTAAAGACATCTTTTGACCCTGCTATCGGTGTATGATTAACATATTATTTATGGGGTAAGCGCGTCTAAGAGCGTTGTCATGAGCGTGGATGGCATATTGGGCGTTAAGATAAAGGTGGAAAGCGGGCTAGCTGCCTGTGGTTGGGTGTCAGGGAGTTTTTATCTCATCCTTTATCTTTAAGCAGTCGTTTCAGTGAAGAGGAGGCTTGATTGATGGAGGTTTTCTATCATTTCCTGTTCCCCTATGCTTTGCTGACCCTTATCGGTGTCAAGCCCAAGCAAGCCATCCCTCTTGCAGCTCTAGCTGTCACGCCTGACCTTGACGTGTTCTTCTACGTGCATAGAAGCCTCTCCCACTCTGTTGTAGTGATGCTGCTTGTGTTCGCCGCCCCCCTCCTTTATACGTGGCTTAGACGGAGAAGCCTCTTCAGGCGCGTCCTGTACGGCTTCCTATCCGTGGCCTTGCACCCCGTTTTTGATATGCTCGGGGGATATACGCCAATCCTCTGGCCCATCTACGATAAATCCATAGCCGTCTCGACACAGCTACAAGTCTTAGTGAACCCACCCATTCACCTTGAGCCGAGTTTTAAAATTTTTCAATCTCCCACCGTTTTCAATCATTTGACGGACTGGCAGGCATTGGTGTTCTCGGGCCCGGCTGCTTTGATGACTGCACTATTTTCATTATACCTTCTATGGTCATCTTTTAACGGCATCCCAGAGTCGGGCAACGTTTAGCTTATCTCATCTCCGGGTGCCTGTGTCCATTTGTACAACCATGTATGAATAGTCGAGGCTATTTTTGATATATTTATGTACGCATAACCTCATTTATAGGTGGAATGTTTACTCGAAGATTCCTCAACGAGCTCAGACGCAGGGCCGTCAGGAGACGGGTGCTTTACAGCGCCATTGACGGCCTTGAGCGGGGGATCCTGTACCTTACTGCCCGGACGGTGGACCGTGTATCTAGCCCGACTCTGATCATGCAGCTGGCCGAGATAGTGATGAAGCTGCAGGAGGCCATGGAGTCGGGGTTCAGACGGCACTTGAAACGTTTCGGGCCTAGGAGACTAGTTGAGATAGTTAAACAGGCTGTGGAGATGGGCAGCGAGTCCGCGGTGGATTGGGTGACTGACCGTGGTTTCCTCCAGTACCTCACTTTCTTGGATTTTAACCAGCAGGCGGGCTATAGGGCGGCTTGATGGGGCTAACTGAGAGGGGGCGTAGGGTCGCCGCGGCGGCGGTGCTGGTCTCGCTGTTCGGCGGTTTCGTGCGTGACGTTTTCTTGGTCGCGTTGGGGGTGCTCGCCGCTGCCTTCCTGGTGTATAGTTATGTGAAGCTGGGCCGTGAACTAGATGAGGCGTCGTCTCTCATACAGCTGTCTCCTGAGCGGTTTGAGGCGTCTTTCACCGCGGGGGAGGAGTACTCGTCGGAGCTCTCGGTGGTGTCCGACTCGGGGCGGCTGTACAGGCTCAGCTTCCCCGTCGGCTCTGTGGGGGATGGATTGGTGGGTGTGGGGGCTAATACTCTGTCCTATGTTTTCAAGCCGGACCTCTCCGCCAACTA
>CAZEMD010000005.1:13332-21890 GCA_964513225.1 uncultured Candidatus Bathyarchaeia archaeon
ACTACACTGAGAGCAGCGGCGCCGTCCACATACTATATGAGAACAGGGCGCCTGACCCGGTGAGCAGTGACGTGCTGAGCGCCGCGTATCTGCAGGCCGTGCTCAGCTTCGCGGAACGGGGGTGGGTGATGGGGTTGACGGTGCTGGACGGGGGGAAGGTGTCGGCGCACCACGTGGATCTGCATCCCAGCGTAGCGGTGACCCGGGCGCTGCAGCACGTGCTGGACGACAACGTCGGCGCGGTACGCAGCCTGTACGCGGTGCTTGACCCCGTGTACATGTCCCGTCTCCGCGGTTTTCTCGACTCGGCGGTGAGGTCGAACGGGGAGCTGGCGGAGGTCAAGGACGAGCTCTTCAAGCAGGCGTATGGGGGGTTGCTGTACGTGACGTGTCTGGCGGACAGCCCCATGAACATGCTGGAGGTGTGCCACGCGGCGAGGCTCTCAGGCACCAGGGTGGCGGTGATGGAGCCGTGCAGGCCGTGGAGATACGGCGGCTTGGAGGACGCTTACACAGCGTTGGACAAGTACGACAGGGTTAACAGGGGCCTCGAGAAGCAGGGGGTGCCCGTGGCGGTGGGTCTGGAGGAGGCACTTGACGTGTTCAGGGAGGCGCCCATGGTGGCCGCGCGGTGAAGGCGGGACTCCTCTTGGCGGTGGCGCTGGCAGTCGCCGCCGGCGCCGCTCAGGCGGAGGGGGGGCTTGACGGCCTCGCCGCCGAGGTGTTCACGGCGATAACGGAGGCGGAGGAGGCGGGAGGCGACGTATCCGAGCTGGTCGAGGGGCTGGACCGGGCTCTGGCGTTGATGCGGTCCGGTGACCCCGCGGATGAGTATGCGGCGGAGGGGCTGCTTAACGACTTGCTGGTTGAGGCGGAGGCCGTGCGGGCAGCCGGGGCCAGGAGGGAGACATACGAGGCCGCGGTGGCTGTCGCTAAGACCGTGGTCTTGCTTGGCGCAGCGGCCGCGGTGTGGCTGAGGGGAGACGGATGGTTCTGGCGGCTCTGGCGTAGAAGTAAGGCGGGATATGTGGCTGAATGATAGATGAGGACTTGAAGACGGTGGCGGTGGGGTTGCTGCTGGTTGCCGCGGGGTTTACCGTGTTTCAGGCGTTTTTCGCCGACAGGGTGGTTGAGCCTTTCAGCGAGCTGGGGATTCTCGGGCCGAATATGAAGATCGGTGATTATCCCCGTGAGCTGGCGGTGGGTGAGGAGTTTGACCTGTACCTGTATGTGGGGAATCATATGGGTTCGACGCAGCTGTACCGGGTGTATGTGAAGCTGGGCAGCCGTGACCTGAACGTCAGCGACACGGAGGCGTACGGTGCCCCGGTGCTGACAAGCATCGACGCGGCTTTAGCTGATGAACATAATGAGACGATCCCGATTTCGCTGAGTATCCCCGTGTCGGGGGTGAATCTCAGGCTTGTTTTCGAGATGCACAGGTATGACGCTGAGCTGGGGGGCTGGGAGTATCATAACCGGTGGAACCAGCTCTGGCTCAACGTGACGGAGACCCGGTGAGGCGGGTTGAAGGTTAAAATACGGCGTCCTCCTATGGGTGATCGAAGGGCTTTGGAATCGAGTCTGGTGGGGGTCTTGAACCGGTTAAACGAGATGGAGCGGGAGATACATGAGCTCAAGCTGAGGGTGGGAGCCGCCTTATCTGTTGACCGGGGCGACGTTGAGGCCGCTGTTGGAGATTATCTGGCTCTCCGCGGAGAGGTTTCCCTTAGATGGGTGGGTGAGCCTTCCGTCTTAGAGGAGTTAGGGAAGAGCAGAGGACATGAGCGGTAGCCCCGTGCAGCGCCTCACTCTGGACGCGAACGTGTTCGTGGCGGCTCTGAAAGCGGATGAACCCTATAGCGACGAGTGCTTGGAGATTCTTAACCGGGTTCCAGGGGGCTTCGCGTTGGTTGAGCCCAGCGTCGTGTACGTCGAGGTTTTAGGGACTTTGGCGAAGAGAGTCGGGTTGGAGTTGGCTGAACGGGCCAAGGCGCAGCTTGATAAGATGATAGGTCCTCTGCTCGCGGTGACGTGTGACAGGGGGTTCTGCCTCAAGGCCTACTCCCTGTGTCAGGAATACGGTATCTACGCTGTGGACTCGCTGTATCTGGAGACTGCGTTGGAGGCTGACTCTGTTTTAGTGTCCTTGGATAAGGAGGATTTCGTGGATAGGATTAAAGCCAGATCGCCTTCGATCAAGGTTCATCATGTCTCAGAGTTTTAGTTTGAGTTTCTCTGTGGTTGACGGGGGAGGCTGCTCCATGGGTTTGATGGGGGGTTCTCGGTGAGTCCGATGTCTGCGGGTTGGCGTGAAAGGATCCGCGGCTTCTTCGCCTCGGATGAGGGGTTGGATGAGCCTGAGGATGTTGAGGAGCCTGAATATGAGATACCTGAGGATGCTAAGGCGGTGCTGAAGGAGGGTAGGGGTGAATCGGTGGGGTCTTTGATGGGGAGGCTTGCCGGGGCCGGGTTCGGTGAGGTGGAGGCTTCCCGGATAATATACTATGGGGACGTGTACGGTGAGATCCGGTTGGTTGACGCTGATCCTCCGAGGGGGCTCGTGGGGTTTGTCTGGAGTTGGTACAGTGCCTGGGCTTGGGCTGCGCTGGGTTTCCTCGCTGTGACATCTTTGGCTGTCTACGTGTTGCCTCAGAGTGAGCCGTGGATCTATCTCAGGTACGTCTTCGGGGCCGTGTATGTGTTGTATGTGCCGGGGGCGGCGTTCATCGAGGCGTTGTACCCGAAGCGGGGTGAGTTGGAGGATCTGGAGAGGTTCGCGTTGGGCGTGGGGCTGAGCCTCGCGTTGGTGCCTTTGGTGGGGTTGGTGCTTAACTATACTCCCTGGGGGATACGGCTGAACCCGATATACACGGGGTTGTCTCTGCTTACTTTGGTGTTGGTGGCTGTGGGTGTTTACCGGAAGTATGGTTACCATATGCTGGCGTTGGAGGGCGCTGAGCCGCTTTAAGAGGGACTATGGATATGAAAAGGTTTAACCTTTTTAGTTTCTAATCTTCACGTGGTCTATATATGGAGGTTAGAGAGGTATCCCAGATCCTCGGTGTGAGCGAGGATGAGCTCGTTGAGAGGAGCATAAAGGTTTATCTGGAGATGGAGTTGAGACGGATCAAGGGCGAGATACATGGTGTGTTTGCCAGATATGGTGTTGGTTCCTTCTCTGAGCTGGATGATGTGATAAGTAGAGGGGATCTCTCGGAGACAGATACTTTTCAGGATTTCACTAGGCTCGATTATCTAGATTCTCAGAGAGAGAAGATTGAGAAACTGCTCGGTGGAAATGCCTGAAAACTGAAGAACTCTATAATGATGTTCGGTCTATTGCTGATGTAGAGTTTGTGGATGTTGTTGTGCTAGTTGAGAGTTTGTATGGTAAACTCCGATTACATATATGTGATGGAAGTTATGTCGACGTATGGTTTTCTCGAAAGATGCTTGGCCGTTATGCGTATCATTGGGAGAGAAGACATATTGACGGAAAGATCTATAGATATGATAATCGACCCCATATGAGCATGAGGCGTATGGGGACTTTTCCTAGACATTTTCACGATGGAAGCGATGATGTGGTGGTTGAGAGCCATCTGAGTGATGATCCAGTGGAGGCTGTTAGATCGTTCCTTATCTTTATTCGAAGCAGAGTAGAATGTTGAAATCAGTGTTAGAGTATAGCTTGCGTGTGTTTAGGGTGTGGAATGATCTCGGCTCTTGTTTTGTGGGTATTTACCGGAAGTTTGGTTACCATCTGCTGGCGTTGGAGGGCGTCGAGTGAGTAGCATTGATAGGTATACCCGGGCTGGGGTTGTGCTGCTTGTGTTTGGCGGACCTTTCGCCGCGTTCAGTTACTGGGTGCTGGGTGATGTTACGTTTACCAGCGTCGGTTTGGCTTCTTTGATCCTTGGGGCGACTGCTCTGCTGGTGCCGAGCCGCGCGGTGCCGGGTGAGAGTGTGCGGGCGCTTGTGGAGGCGGCTGCGGTGAACGTGGAGGCGTTGCTCGAGGAGTTTGATGTGACCGGTGGGGGTGTCTATCTGCCTCCCCGTGATGGCCGGGTTTACTGTTTTGTGCCCCTCGGTGAGGGGTTGTTTGAGGTTGGGTTGGCTGGGTTTAACGGGGTCCCGTTGCGGGTTGTCACCAGGGTTGGCGGCGTGGATTGTTTAATGGTTTTTCCGCCGGGCGGGGAGGTTGTCAGGCTTGCCGGGTTGGGGGAGGAGAGCGGCGTGGAGGACGCGCTGGCGTATGTGTTGGTTGATTTCCTTGAGATGGTGGAGGGTGTGCGGGCGGTGGAGCGGGGTGACAGGGTCGTGGTGGAGCTGATGCGGCCAAGGGTTGACACCGGGTTCGCCCGGTTCCGGATGTGTCTCGGCTCGGTGTCGGCGAGTGTGGCTGGCTGTGTCTTGGCTTGGGTGCTGGGTGAGCCTGTCGCGTTTATGGGTGAGGATGTGGACGGCGGCAGGGTGACGGCTAGCTTCAGGGTGGTGCGGGCTGGACAAGAATAAGCAGTATCTCCTGTTCATGGCGGGTGCGATGATGGTTACGCTGGTGGGCCTGTCTGCCCTCGGCGAGGCCCGGCTAGAGGTGTATTACAGCCTGTTCACGGTGGTCTATTTCGCGTGCAGCGCGTTGTTCAGGCCCCGGCGAAGGTGGCTGGATGTGCCGGGTGGCGTGCTGTTTCTCGGGTTCTGTTACATCGTCGCAGTGAAGGTCATCGAGATAATAGGATGAGGCGGGTCGGCTTCGTTCTCGTCGTGCTGCTGTTAAGCAGCGTGGGTGTCGTCGGTGGAGCCGATGTGCCTCGGCACGTGGACCCTGCCCAGTATGAGTTTGCTGAGCCGGATCCTGAGGTGTTGTTCTCGCTATACCATAATCTGTACATGGGGATGATCCTGGAGAACATGACGGCTCAGGAGGAGTGGCTGAGGTGGGTTATGGGTGTATATTCTGTGGAGGATCTCACGTTGATGTTTGAAGAGTATGGTGAGGAACTCAGGCATGAGGTCGGTTACCTGAATCTTACACGGTTTTACTTTGATAAATCGATGCTTTACTTCGAGGAGGCGATGCATCACTTCGGTGAGTTAGACCTAGAGACCGCGTGGGACAGCTTCTTACAGGGCTTGACGTATCTGGAGCTGAGCAATGACACTATTCCCGTTCTAAGGGATTCTACGAATCGGTTGGGGGCTCGTCTTGAGGCTGATCCTGTTACTCTGTTAGACGATATCGATGAGCTTCAGGCTTTGATCGATGAGTACGCCGAGTTCGCCCGGGTGACGATGGATCTGATTGAGGGTGGAAGGGTGTCGGGTGAGGATCTTGAGAAGATCAGGGGTGTCTTTGAGGGTGTGGTCGAAGAAGAGTTGTTGAACGATTTGCTTGGTTACATCGATGATCTGGGTGGAGGCGTTGATCTGCTCTCTGTTACCCGGACTCGGCTCACAGTGTATACCAACGTGAGCTCTGTTTGGGTGGGGTCCGGTGTCCGGGTCAGCGGGAGGCTCACTGCCGGCGGCGTGGGGTTGCCGGGTAAGGTGGTGTCCGTGAGGTTGGGTGAGGACGAGTGCACGGCGGTGTCTGACGGCGACGGCGTCTTTGCCGTGGATCTTAGGGCTCCGCGTGTCTACGAGGACTCGGTGGCGGTTCATGCCTTTTACTGGCCCAGGGGTATGGACGCCGAGGTCTACATGCCTGCAACCGTCTCTGGTACCCTCTATCTGTTGTTTATAGTCCCTGAGCTGGGTCTGAGTCCCTCGGGCTCCGCTCTTCCGGGGCGCATGTGGACCTTATCGGGGGTTTTGACCCATGAAGGCGAGGGGTTGCCTGGGTTTATCATAGAGTCGAGGATACTGGGAGACCTTTATGGTGCTGTGACGGGTGGAGGCGGTGGCTTCGGGTTTGACGTTGATGTTCCCGTTGACGCGCGTCTCGGATCCACCAGTGTTCTCGTCTCATCTGAGCCCAGCGGGGTGTACAGCGGCGTTTCCAAGCGTCTCGATGTGGATGTCGTGCGGTTGCCGCTTGTGTTGGAGGTCGATTCACCGGGGTGGGTGTTGAGCGGTTTTGTGGGAAGGTTACGGGTTTCGTTGACTGCCGGTGGTGTACCCGTCGACCGATGTGAGCTCCGGTTGGTCGGCGAGGATGATGGCGGTGTAGGTGTCATAGTTGATGGGGTGGGCAGCGTTGAGGTGGCCGTGCCCTTGCTAAGGCATAGCGGAGATTATGAGTGGAGGCTTGTGGCCGATACTGCGGAGCCTTGGATCGGCGGGGCCTCGTTGAGAGGCGGTTTCTACGTGTTTAACACTTTGAGTGTGCTGTTTGCCGCTGCCTGCGTAGGCGTGTCGGCTCTTATCCTTGGGAGGCGTCTCCGGGGCATCGGGGTCGGGGGGCTCGTTGAGCCTGTCGTCGAGCCGCCGAGGGTTCCGGTGGCTGAGCCTGTGCCGGTGTCTTTCTCGGGTTTGTTTTTGGCTGCGTTGAGGGTCGTGGAGCGGTTATCCGGTGTGGTCATGGCGCCGAGTGACACTCTCAGGGAGCATCTTGCCCGTGTCCTCGGCAGGGTCAGCGGCGGGTTTGTTGAGTCGTTCAGCGAGTTGGTGGCCAGGTATGAGCTGTGGCTGTACGGCAGGTCATATGACGTCGAGCTTGGTGAGGTTGAGGCGCTCGTAGACGAGATCGAGGGGGACCGGGATGAGGGTTAGGGAGCCGCTGGTCGGGGTTGTGTTGCTGGTGGCTGCCGTGGCGGCCGTGGGTTGGCTGTACCCGGCTCTGGATGATCTGTGGGTGGAGAACCCTGGCTGGAACGGGTTAAGCGAGTTCTATGGATGCGTCGACCCGGTTCGGGTTCAGGGTGCCGGTGATCTGGTTGGCGTCGATCCTTGGAACAGTACGTTGTTTATCGTTGGGCCTAGCCGCGGTTTTAGCGAGGAGGATGTGGCGGGGGTCCGCGGGTATCTCGTGGAAGGTGGACGTGTAGTGCTGCTGGATGACTTCGGGTCGGGCAACGAGTTGCTTGAGGGTCTGGGGGTGGGGACGCGGTTCAATGGGTCGTTGTTGAGGGACTCGGTGTTTTTTGATCCGGCGCCGGAGTTTCCCCGGCTGCTCAACTTCAGCACGTATATGGGGGGTGAGGTCTTGTTGAATTATGGGTCCGTGCTGAGCATGGGTGAGGGGGCTCAGGTCTTGGTGAAGAGCAGTCCCTTTAGCTATGTTGAGGATGGTTCGGGTGTTGAGCTGGCGGCGCATCCCGTAGTGGCCAGGATCAGGTACGGTGGGGGCGTGCTGGTGCTGGTGTCTGATAGCAGCGTGTGGCTGAACTGTATGATCGACAGGGTCGATAACCGTTTGTTGCTGGAGAGGGTGGTCCGAGGCGTGGCCCTGGTTGACGTGGGGCACAGTGTCCCGACGCGGCTATTGGCTTTCAAGTGGTGGCTCGGGGACGTCTACGGTTTCCTGTCCGTGGCTGAGGCTAGGTACGGGGTGGCGTTGCTCATGGTTTATGCGGTGTTTAGGGTCAAGCTAGAAGGGGGGCAGGTTGAGGTGGATGAGGTCGGGGAGATACTGGTTCGGCACCCGGATTGGAGCAGAGAACGGTTAATGTGGCTGAAGGAAAGACTAGGGTGACCGGGTTCTGAAAGATATAATAATTCTTGTGTTATAACTCTAATGGATGGCGCTATGTCTCTGGTTAGTTCGATCATAGATTTTCCGCTCTTTAAGAGGCGGGAGGAGAAGGAGCGGTTTCTCCTGGTTCTTGGGCTCTTGACGGCCAGAAGCATTACTTTAGCGAAGGCAGCGGAGCTTATGGATATGTCCCGTGACGAGTTTAGTACGGTGTTGAGGAGTCTCGGGGTCCAGTACAGCTTCTTGGATGAGGATGAGGCTGCTAGGGAGCTGGATACCGCTAAGCGTTTAGTTGGTAAACTGGCAGGTTGATCGCTTCTGTTGACTCCTCCGTTCTTATCTTTTTAGGTAAACTAGGTTATCTGGGCTTGCTTCCACGTGTTATTGAGGAGGTTCTAATCCCGGAAGCTGTGTTTGAAGAGGTCTCTCGGGGTGGGACGGTAGCGGGGTTGAGGGAGCTTATTAGTGGTGGGTATTTGAAAGTCGCTTCTGTATCTGACAAGTGTGTTGATGTTCTTGGACTTAACCTAGGCTTAGGCGAAGCTGAGGCAATTATCTTAGGGTTGGATCGCGATGTGGATCTTGTTCTTCTCGATGACTTGAGGGCACGCAGGACCGCCCTGAGGATGGGTTTGGAGGTTATGGGTACTCTAGGTCTGGTAAAGTTGTTGTTGGAGCTGGGTTTAATCGAAGAGGAGCCGGGTAAGATTTGTGATGCTTTGATTAGGCATGGGTTCTGGGTTGAATTTGATTTATGTGCTAAAATACTTGGGTTAGACGATGTCTAGTCTATATTTTATCTTAGGGGAGGCAAGCTCAAAATATTTCGTTTGTTTGATTGTGTCCGCCTAGAAGCGTTTAATTTCATGAAACCTGAAGTTGTGAGGTGCTTACTTTGAGGCTTAGCGTTATCGTGGAGCGG
>CAZEMD010000005.1:21990-23469 GCA_964513225.1 uncultured Candidatus Bathyarchaeia archaeon
CGGTGCATAGTTTTAAATGAACATATTTTGTTTGGTATGGGGTAGCTAGGAGCCGGGGACGGTTATGGATATCGGTGAGTTGCAGGAGAGGCTTGGGGCCATCAAGGCCGAGGTGGGGCGGGTGGTGGTGGGCTTGGACGATGTGGTGGATGTGCTGCTGGTGGCCATGCTCAGCGGCGGCCACGTGTTGATCGAGGGTCCGCCGGGCATCGGTAAGACGACGCTGGCTAAGACGTTCGCCCAGGCGATGGGCGGAGTGTTCAAGCGGGTTCAGATGACGCCGGACTTGTTGCCGGCCGATGTTATAGGGGTTAACGTGTATAACCAGGGGAGCGGTGAGTGGGCGCTTAAGAGGGGGCCCATATTCGCGAACGTGTTGCTTGTGGATGAGTTGAACAGGGCTTCTCCGAAGGTGCAGTCGGCGTTTCTTGAGGTGATGCAGGAGCGGCAGGTGACCATCGAGGGGGAGACTCTGCCTGTCCCGGAGCCTTTCATGGTGTTGGCTACCCAGGTGCCGTACACGGGCAGGGGGACCTACGTTTTGACGGATGTTCAGGTGGACAGGTTCGGGTTCAAGATTGATATAAACTATCCTGAGAACGATGTGGAGCTCAGGGTGCTCAGCGAGATCGACAGGATCGAGGCCGTGGACGTGGAGAGGATAGTGGAGCCGGGGGTTCTGGTGGAGCTTAGCAAGACTGTTCAGGATGTCTTTGTGCATGAGCGGGTGCGTAGGTACATCGTGGATCTGGTGATGTGGCTCCGGGGCAGCCCGCAGGTGTTGATGGGGCCCAGCACAAGGGCGTCCATATGGTTGATGAGGGGGTCCCGCGCGTTGGCCTTGATCCGGGGGAGGGAGCACGTGCTGCCGGACGACGTGAAGCATCTTGCTTTGAGCGTCCTGGTTCACCGGCTGGAGCTGACCAGCGCCGCCAGGGCGGAGGATGTGCGGGTCGAGGGGCTCGTGGATGAGGCGCTTATGGCTGTCCCTGTTCCCAAGGATCTGGGGCCCCGGGTTTGATGAGGCTTTTTCGGTTAGGTTATGTTTAATGAAAAGTATTTTATCTATGTGGCCGTGTATCATTGAATACTAGTTGGATTGGTTTGTTTACCTCCCGTTTTCTCTCCCGGATAAGGACTAAGGCGCTGCGCCGTGGTGTGTTGTACAGCGCCTTGGATGGGTTGGAGAGGGGGATTCTGTGCTTGTCGGCTCGTGTGGTGGATAGGGTGCGTAGCGGTGTGCTGGGTGCTCAGCTGGTTGATATAGTGATGAAGCTGGGTGAGGCGTTGAAATGCGGGTTCACGAGGCACGTGGAGTCTTATGGGGTTAGGCAGGCGGTTAGGGTGGTTCAGGTTGCCGTCGGGTTCGGTAGCAGGGTGGCCCATGAGTGGTTGAACGGTTTGGGGTTTGCGCGTTACCTGGCTTTTATTGATTATAATCGAAGATGAAGATGCGTCGCGTTTACCAACGTAGAGGAT
>CAZEMD010000006.1:0-21885 GCA_964513225.1 uncultured Candidatus Bathyarchaeia archaeon
CCTGGGGCGTCTGGTGGGTTATCGCGGGGATGAGGAGCTCCCTGCTGAGCCTGTAAACCAGCTTGTTGTGCTTCGTGAATATGAGCGTCTTCTCGCCGGGGTTGGCCTTGAGGAGGCTCTTCAGGTACGCTACCTTGTTGCCACCGTTGAGCGCGACGTCCATGGCTCTGCCCCGCGCCTGCACGGCCTTTCGGGCCTCGGGGTCCCTGCCGCTTCGGCGGACAAGCTTCAGGTAGTCTCTGGCGCCCCTTATACTGATGTTCCGGCGCCTGAGGAAGCCTCTGTAGATGTCGTACTGTCTGTCGTACTCGTCTCTCTCCTCTGGGGTGAGGGGCAGCTTCACCGTCTTCACGGTGTAGTCTGAGAGGTGGCTGCCCGCGAGGCTGTCCACGCCGAGGCGGTATACCGTGGGGCCCACGAGCTCCATGTAGAGCTCCTTGGTGGCCTCGTCACTCTGGAGGGTGGCCGTCAAACCGAGCCTGTAAGGCGCGAGGTACTGTGTGGCTATCTTTCTGTAGGTGGGGGCCGCCAAGTGGTGTACTTCGTCGAAGACCAGCAGCCTGAACCTGTTGCCGAGGCGGCTAGCGTGGAGGCTCGCGGAGTCGTATGTGGACACGGTCACCGGCTGGATGTCCCTCTCTCCGCCGCCGAGGGCTCCCACCTCGACGCCGAGGGACTGCTCCAGCACCTCGCGCCACTGCTCCACGAGGACGATGGTTGGCACCGTTATTAGCGTCGGCGCCTGAAGTGCCTCGATGGCCTTCACGGCGATGAACGTCTTCCCGGCGCCCGTGGGGAGAACCACGACGCCCCTGTATTCGTTCTGGCTCCACTTGGAGAGGGCCTCGGACTGGTAGTCCCTCAGTTCTACGTCGGCTTGCATGGGCGGCGGCGACGGGGCGTTCATGGCGTCGTCCCTGTACTTGGTCCCTGACGCCTCTAGGTGCCTTATGATCTGGGGGTACATGTAGCCGGGGTACTCGTCGGAAGGCTCCACGGCGCCCAGGTATATCTGGTCGCCTTCCACCCTGACCCTGCCTTTCTCGTAGCGGAGCGTGATCATGTTTTCCCAGTCATATCCTCTGTGTAAGGGTCATGGATAAGCGCATCTAGCCGCGTCTGTGCCCCGCCCCTACGCAGGTTATCGTTGCTGGCTGGCCCATGCCGCCCTGGACGCTGAACTCGGCGGCCGTGAACGTCTTGGCCAACTCCACGGCGGTGAGCGTGTGAAGCGTAAGCCTGCTCGTGGTGAACCTTGACTCTCCCTCGGCGAGGGAGCATGGGAGTACCATGTGGTCCGAGGTGTGGAGGTCAACCGCGGCCCCCGTCTCTATCTGCTCCACGAGGCTCGCGGCGGCTTCACGCCCCACCTTCTCCGCTGGCTTCCCTCGCTCCCCGAGGGAGTCGGAGCCGAGAAACATGTGGTCTGCCCAGAGGCAGACGAGGCTCCCAGGAGAGAACGGCGTCTCGGCTCCCTCAAGATATGTGGCGGAGATGCTGGATTTGAAGCCTGACGTTTCCAGGGTCTCTGCGGCTGACGCCGCCTGCCGTTCGGCGACATGTCTTGGCAGACGCCCGCAGAGGGATATTCCGTGGATCACGCCGATAGTCTCATGTATGGGTGTGAAAGGCTTCAAGGTTTCAACTGGCTTCACATACGCTACAGCTTCTCCTCCTCCCTTGGGGTAGAACCCGTGGCGCCTCACCTCCATGCTGCAGCTTAGCCCCATGGACTCGAAGGCACGCCAAACCACGTTTTCTAGGAACGGCGTGGGCGGCGACCATTTGACCGCGGTCCCCCCTACGACACGTATCTCCACCGGTCTATCCGCGTAAGCCGCGATGGGGGCGAGGCACTGGAGAAGCATGGTCACGCTGCCGGCCGTCCCTATGTCGAAGCGGTACCTGCCGCCTCTGATTTTTCCCGGCTTGTACGTGATCTCCGTGGAGCCCAGCTCTGCGCCGCGCACCTGGGCTCTCGTTAGCTCTGCCGCCGCTTTCAGAGTGGTCAGGTGCTGAGGCCTGAGGCCGGGCTGGCTGCGCCCCGCCCTCACGCTGTGGATGGTGAATGGCTTCCCGAGGATGGCGCTGTAGGCGGTGGCCATGCGGAGCAGTTGCCCGCCTCCCTCCATCATGGAGCCGTCTACGGTTATCATGGTTTTACTGTTTGATGGTTCCCCCGCAGAAACGTGGGAGGACCCTTCTGGCTAGGTCTGCGCTCTCCTCCAGCTCCTCAAGGGTTATCCCCGGTGCGCCGCACATGAGCATGAGCACGCGCTTAGTCTTCATGGTGACCTTGCTGTGGTTGGCGTCTCTGTACGGGTAGATGGCGGCGAGGCGCATCCCGTCCTCTATCACCGCCTCTCCTCCGCTAAGGACGACGGGCTTCTTCATGCCTATCCCGAGGAACTCCTCGCCCTCCTCCGCCTCCCTCATGAGCAGCGGTCCCTCGAGGAGGTCGGCGTCGAAGCTGGCCACGGGGATCGCTGACTCCATGGAGACGAGGTTGTAGGCGTCCACCCACGTGTTTATCTTGGGGATGGAGTTGCCTCTGAGCACACGCCTTATGAGGGCCTCGGCGGCGGGCCTGGTCTTGGTGGGGTCTATGTCCATCTTCCAGAAGAAGTCCCTATAAGCCCTGAACGTGGGGTGCTCCCTCAGCTCCTCGACGTCCCACCGCACCTGTATTCTCTCGGCGACCTCGGTCTTGTACTTCTCCAGCTCCGGGTTCTCCCTGGCCACGGTGACGCCGGTGAACCTGACGATCTGGGCTGCCAGTCCGGGGAACCTTTCCTGGAGCTCCGGGCTCAGCTTGATGTACTCCGGCAAGCTAGTGCCTCCCGGAGTTAGCCGAGTCCGTCTTGTTGAGGTCCCTTATCCTGTTCTCGCCGTCTATCTCCTCGACTACCTTGTAGACCTCCGGGGGCACCAGGTCGCTCCAGTCTTCCTTCTCCAGAATCCTGCGCCTGATCTCTGTCGCCTCGTACTTGCCGCGGTGATACATGGGTATGCGCCTCACCTCGCAACCGGCTTCTATGAGGAGCCGCTTGGTCAGAGGCTGGTTGCTGTACACGAGGTCGAAGCGTGGCGTCTGGCTCTCCACGGCGCTCACCCACACCCTGTGGGCGGGGGCGTCCGGTATGGGTATTATCATGTACCTGTCCGCCGGCACGTCGGCGGCGTCGAGGGCGCCGCGGATCATCTCTATGCGCTCCCCGGCCGTGAAGGGGTTGTCGGGCTCGTGGCTCATCTGGGCGCTGCCCACTACCAGCACCAAGTCGTCGCACTCCTCCAGTATCTTCTCTATCGCGTACAGGTGGCCGTAGTGGAAGGGCTGGAACCTGCCCACGAATAACGCGCGTGTCACTTGCTTCTCTCCTTTGTTGAAAGAGATGGGGAACCGGTTTATGTGTTTCCCCTTGGCTGTTCTATGCGTTGGAACGCCTGTTCTAAACGGTAGCATTATACTCGACACCGCTCATCAGGGGATAGTGAACCAGAATGAACACAACTAAGACGTGGTTAACAGCGATCCTAGTCATAGGGGCTCTTCCAGCCCTGTCAATATACGCCTGGCAGACCACGACGGTTTTCAACGAGCAAGCGGCGGTGAAGGCGGCGAACAGTTTCCTGTCGGAGGCGCCGACTTACAGCTGGGACGGAGTTGAGGGCTCCATACGGGTCCTAGACTCGTATAAGGCCCAGACTCCGGACGCCGTCTGGACGGTCGTCGTAGAGTTCACGTGCGCCCACGCTGGCTACGGCGACAGGTCCGACCAGATGGTGGCCACGGTGGTCACCGACCACGTGATCACAATCACCGTGGAGGACGGCTCCGTTGTGGAGGCCGTGATCGACGACGAGTGGGATGAGCTCCGCCAGACTCCTGTTATACACGACGACACGACGCCCGCGGAGGCGGAGGAACTGGCCATGGAGTTCGTCATGAGCTCGCCGACCTTCAGCTTCGACGGCGTCCCCGGCTCGATAGAGGTCGTGGATATCGTGGCGGCCGAGAGCTACCCCGTCCAGTACTTCATAACAGTCGCTTTCGAGTGCAGCCACGCGGGCTACGGTGACCGGACCGGTCAGGTGCTGGCCCAGGTCATCACGCCACACGTGATGAGGGTCACCGTCAGCGACGGCCGGGTGCTTAGCGCAGTCATCGACGGCGTCTGGGACGAGGTGAACCAGAGGGAGAAGGTCGTCTCCGAGCTCCTCCCACCCGAGATGGCAAGGGACGCTGCGGTCGCCTACGTCATCGAGCGCTACGGGCTTTCAGGCTTATCCGCGCCCGTGGAGTGGGCCGAGATACACGAGGGTGGACACCCACCGGTACTCGGGTACACCAAGCTGATCTATGCGGCGGGAGACTGGACCGTGCACGTGGGCCACGCCGTCGTGGCGCGTCCAGTGTACGAGGTGGAGATCGAGTTCAGCGGGGAGCCCGCATTCAACTGGAACGGCACGGTCGACCAGAGTTCCACGGTGACTGAACAATCCACCAGCCTGGCGCCAACCCAGACGGATATTCTGGGCCCCGAGGAGGCCCGGGACATCGCGGTGGAGTACGTCAAGGCCGGCCACCCCGAGCTGATGGAGCACGGCTCCTGGGAGATGGAGAACCTGACACCCGAGGGGCTGCTGGGGTACAGCAGGCTCCAGTACACATCGGAGGGCTGGACAGTCAACGTCAGCTTCCCGGTTGTATGGAAGCCCGTCTACGGCATGGAGATCACAGTGGACGTCGACCCGGTCTTCCAGTGGACTGGCTCCGTCGAACAGGACGGCTCGGTCACCCCAGAGACCGATTAGAGTCTCTTTTTCCCCCGTTTTTTCCGTTAACAACTTTTGGGTATGCCTGACTCGCATGGCACGTCTGTCTGGCAGAACCCGCACCCGTACCCCTCGAACCCGTAGTGGCGGCGCACGTACTCCCGGGTCATGTCCACATACAGACGGCAAGCCTTCTTGTCGTGGCCCTCCTCGGTTATAGCTCCTATGGGGCACCGCTCGATGCATCCGCGGCAGCCGCCGCCCGAGTAGAACAGACAGTAGGCGTGGTGGTCCGTGTAGGGCCTGGGCGTGGGCTCGATCACTATGTTCGCCACGACGCTCCCCGTCCTCATGGCCATGCCCCGGGGCGTAATGAGGCCGTCGCTGAGCCCGAAGGTGCCCAGCCCGGCGGCGTACGCGGCGTGCCTCTCGGACCAGGTGGAGGCGTAAAGGTACTTCTCGGAGGTGGCTCCCCTCCACAGCGGTGAGAGCATGGGGGCGACCGCCTCGACGCCTTCTTCTCTGAGTCTCTCCACGACGTGCTCCCTGAGCCTGACGTTCACCTCCTCCCCGAATATTCTGGACCGCGCCCACCGCTCGCTGGGGAAGTGGGTCTCCTTCCTGTGGTCCCTCTTGGTGGCCTCGGTCTGGGGCAGTACCCAGCTCACCACCGTGAGCCCCTCCGCCTCGAACTCCCTATCCGGGTAGGCGTGGCCTATGAGCTCCAGCGGCGAAAGGTAGAAGCCGCCTATGTCCCTCTTGTAGAAATCGTAGAGGGGGTCTGCGCCGCTGCTGTAGCCGACGAGGGGCTCGGCCCACGCGGGCTCGCCGCCCCACTTACCCATGCTGTTCACGGGGCCCGCCATGAAGCCCTTGATCGCGTTCTCCATCCATCGAGCCGGGTCGTCGCTCAGGTTCGTCATACGGTGGATACCGGAAGCGCTTTATTTAAAACAGGCTTCATGAAGTTAAAGGGCCCGCGGGGGCTAGGGTTTGACCAACGAGGCGTACCTCTATCTCACCTGGATGGACGTGCAGCGTCTGTCCGAGGATCTCGCTGACCAGATAGCCGAGAGCGGGTTCACGCCTGACATCATCGTGGCCGTCAGCCGGGGCGGCTTCGACCCCGCCAGGATACTCAGCGACGAGCTTAACATCAGGAGCCTGGCGAGCCTCCAGGTGATATACTACGCGGGGGTCAACGAGAGGAGCGACGAGCCGCAGGTCAAGTACCCGCTGAACGCGGACATCGCCGGCCTCAACGTGTTGGTGGTTGACGACGTCGCCGACTCGGGTAGCAGCCTCAGTGTCGTGAAGGAGTACGTGGAGGGCCTCTGCCCAAGGGAGGTGAGGATAGCCACCCTGCACTACAAGCCGTGGAGCAACTTCAAGCCGGACTATTACGCCGAGTCTGCCGACAAGTGGATAATATATCCGTGGGAGCCGCGGGAGAGCATCGAAGACATAAGGGAGAAGCTGCTAGCGGAGGGGGTGCCCGAGGAGGAGCTGGCTGTGAAGCTCACGGAGATAGGGTTCACCGGTAAGCAGGTGCGGCGGTTCCTAGGGCTCAAAGACGTATAGCGTCTCGTCGTAGGCTCGGCCCATCCACTCTGCGCCGGGCTCGTACAGGGCCAGCCTCCTTTCCATGAGCATGCGGCGCAGCCGCGCGTTTGCCTCCTCCAGGCTGATGGACTGGTCCCTGAGGAGTCGCAGTGGCACATTGACCTGTACGGGTCTGGCGGGCAGCCTGTGCCCGGTCGCCTTGGGGTGAAGACCCTTCCCTGCATCGCGGTCTCCACGACCTGCCTCCTCTCCACCTTGGGGGGAACAGCGCCGCCCCGTACTCGCCCGACTCGACCCCCCTCTGGGCCTCGGCCTCCGTCAGGTGGCGTACCCGGTGCCCCCGCGCCGCCAGCAGCTTCTCCAGCTCGTGGCTCCGCTTGAACGTCTCCAGCAGGTCGTCTCCTCCACGGTCCAGCCTGTACGTCTGGTCTTTACAGACCAGTAGGAGGCTGGTCTCTTGGTCGAGGCTACCCGCCGGCTCGATGGCACTAAGTCTAAGCCGACGGCGATGGCTTCATCCATCTCACCTACGCTGAAGGGGCCTTTTATGGCTCGGCACCACCGCTGCACCTTTATCCTCGGGTCACGGTAATCGACGAGGCAGACGCAGGTGAACCTGCAGCCCAGCTCCGCCATTATGGCGGTCCTGTGCATGCCGTCCAGCACCACGTATGTGCCTCGGTCTACGAATATGGGGGCGGACTGGACGCCATCGCGCTTGATCCGGTCGCTCAGGCTTCGTATGCGAGCCGGTATGGTCTCCTCGTGGATGAGTAGCCTCCCGGTGGGGCTAGGGCTATGTCGAGGCTGAGCCCCTCGTGGTCTATCGTGTATGCGACGGGCTGGCTGGACATCCAATTTGAATTGTTCGCCTTTGTTAAAATCTTGTCGGAGGCCGGGCTACTGGATCTCTTCCAGGGCCTCCTCGGCGGCCTCCTGGGCCTCGGCGAGCAGGTCCGACTTGACGACGGTGGTTATGTAGCCGGCGATCCTGTTGCGTAGCTTCTTGGAGACGTCTAGCCCTATCTCCTTGAGGAACTGTTTGTTGGGCTCGAACTCGGGCTGGAAGCTGTACGGGTACATGTCCAGCAGCTCCAGGCTTATCCGTTTCACCATCTCCGTGCGTACCTTACCCAAACATCCGCACCTGTGCGCCTTAATCAGCTGTGCCGTGCTTTTAAACGTTTACCCTCAACGCTGTGTGAGGCGCACACGGTCCAGGCGCACGTCTGTGTAGCCGCTGAGGAGTATGCCTCTGAGCTCGAGGTCCGTGGACACGGCGTCGTTGCTGAACTCGAGGATTATGTCGTGCCACCTTCCTTCGGGTAGGCTGCTCGCGTCCACGGTGGTGTTGGCGAGGGTCTCGCCCCTGGTTCTGGCGTCGAGGAGTATGACGCCTGTCAGGGTGTGGTTATCCGTCTTGAGCCTGTAGACGGCGGTGTAGTTTCCCTCGGGCGCTGTCTCGTAGGGTCCGTACCATATGGTGCTGGATTTTCGGTTCATGTCCAGGTAGCGGATGGCCTCCCCGGTGGTGGTGTTGGGGTCCCTGATTATCTCGGCGTTCATGGGTATGAGGTCCCGGGAGCCGTACGTGGCGGACATGGGCTCGTAGAGGAGGGGCGCAGATCCGCCGCCCAGCTGGTATAGGTATATGTTGTCGTAGAAGGCTTGGAGGCTGTAGTTGCCCCGGGCGACTATGTGGAACGCGGTCTTGGCTGTGCCGTGGGGGTCGGTCTCCATGTCGAGGAGTATGTACTCGGTCCTGAGGGCCATGAGGGTGGAGTTGGCCCTGCGCCACGTCTCGGGGTCCTGCGCTATCTCGGGCACCATGACGTAGGCGTCCAGCCTGTTGCTTACGTGGGGGAAGATGTTGTCCTGGGTAAGCACGGAGGCGTCTTGGGGTATGAGCGCCAGCATCTCCGTGAGCCGCTGGCTCCTCTCCCCGGCGGCTGGCTTTATGTACGCGGGGCTGAGGCTGAATCCGTCTGTGAAGGGGCTGAGGGGGCTCAACGCGACGCAGCTGACGACTCCGACGACCATCAGCCCCTTGACGACGGCTTTGACGCTGACGCCGCTGCCCTGCTTCAGGGACCGGCTCAGCCTCTCCAGGCCCATGACGAGGGAGACGTATATGAAGGGTAGTACGAGGGTGGGGTACTGGAACCCCAGCCTGTAGTAGGGCGGGTAGTTGGACAGCACGGAGACGGCGAACCAGGGGATGGTGGGTATGAGGGTGGCTGGGCTGAGGAAGCCGAGGAACAGGGTCGGGGTGAACAGTGAGAGCGCGTACACGTTCTTGTCGAACCAGTCGTAGGAGACGGCCCTGAAGGCCTTGTCGGGGTGGGTTAAGACGCGTAGGGGGACCTGCGTCGGCGAGTCCACCTCCAGGATCGCGAAGTTCTGGCCCGCCCTCAGGTGTTTGGGCACGTCGGGGTTGAAGTGGTTCACCACGCTGGCCGAGAGGGCCCACCAGAGCACCGTGACTGCGAGCACCGCCAGGATGGGCGCGATCTCGCTTCGTAGGGCGGCTTTTTGGCGCCACCTCGCCCCTTGAAGCGTTCGGTGGACCACCAGGAAGGTCACGTAACTGAGCATGACCACCACGACCTGCTCCTGGACCGACAGCGCCAGTATGGAGGCGGCGACCATGCGCTTCGCGTCCCAGCGCAGGGTGTAGAGCAGGAGGTAGTTGAATATGAGGGGCAGCATGCTCTGGACGTGGAAGTCGTAGGAGTTGACGCCGTGGAGGGCGGGGTGCAGCAGGTACACGGCGGCCAGCGTAGCCGCCGTCTCCTCGGGCAGCCTCGTCCTCGCGATGAGGTATATCGGGTAAGCGGAGAGCCCCAGTATGAGGCTCTGCAGCACCAGCAGGGTCACGGGTGACTGGTAGAGGTAGTAGAACGGGACCAGCAGGAAGAGTATGGGGCTGAAGTGTACGCCGAAGAAGCTACCCGAATCCACGAGGTGCTGCTCACAGGTGTTGTAGAAGACCATGCCCAGGTTCACCGTCGTCCAGAACGACTGGTCGAATATGCCGAGGTCCCACGCGTAGGTGGAGAACGAGTTGTGTTTCGAGACGGTGTACCATGACAACGCCGCCGTGTACACAAGTATGGCGGCTGCCACGGTCAGCCTGCCCCTTTGCTTCAACGCTTTCTCGATGAAACCCATTCAGAGGGGGGTTGAGTTGAACCCGATTTAAGACTGATGTAACCTGAGACACGCCCATCAATAAAGAAATCCGCAGGGGGTTCGAGGGCGTTCAGGTTTAAAATCCATCTTATAGAGTTAAAAAATGAAAAAAGGAATAATCTAGCCCTCTCGGCGGAAAGGTTCGCAAGTATTAAATATTCTTCGAAACGAAAAGAGGAAATAGAAGGGAACAGGATGCCCAACGAGATTAAGGTGGCGCCGATGCACAAGCTCATTAAGAGAGCTGGCGCCGACAGGGTGAGCGAGGAGAGTGCACTCGCCCTTGGACATGCCTTAGAGAAAATAGGCATGAAGATGGCCATGGAGGCCATAGACTTCGCCAAACACGCGGGCCGCAAGACCGTGAAGGCCAGGGACATAGAGATAGCGGCCAAGAAGGTTCTTGAGCGATAGGATAATATATTTCTCCCGGGGGCATCATTCTGGCTTAAGATGGCTACTATCCAGTGTGACGTTCTCGTGGTGGGCGCGGGGCCGGGCGGCAGCATGGCCGCCAGGGCGGCGGCCGAGAACGGCGTCGACGTGATCCTCATCGAGGAGCACCCCGTGGCAGGCACGCCGGTGTACTGCGCCGAGGGGCTGAGCATCGGCGGCATCCGTGACGGGGGGCTCGTGGCCGAGCCTCCGTATGTCTCTCAGCAGATCACCATGGCCCGGATAGTGGCCCCCAACGGGAACACTGTTGACCTGACGAGCGAGGACTGGACAGGGTACACGCTTAACAGGGAGGTCTTCGATAGGGCCCTCGCCGAGAACGCTGAGAAGGCGGGCGCCAGGCTCATGACCGAGACGAGGGCCACCGGAGTCATTCTGGATGGGAGCCGAGTCGTGGGCGTCAAGGCGGTCCACATGGGGGAGGAGGTCGAGTTCATGGCCAAGGCGGTCATCGGCGCCGACGGCCACTGGAGCATAACGCGACGCTCCGCGGGCCTCGACAGGTACTTCAGAGACTACGTCACGTGTGCCCAGTACCAGCTGGGCGGCCTCGACCTGGAGACCCCGAGCGTCAACGAGTTCTGGATGGGCGAGAAATACGCGCCGGGGGGCTACGCGTGGGTGTTCCCCAAGGGCAGGGAGGTGGCCAACGTGGGCCTGGGGGTCCGCGTGAAGCACACCAAGCCGCCCATAGAGTACCTCAAGGACTTCATACAGCAGGACCCGCGGTTCAGGGACGCAGAGATACTGGTCAGGAATGGGGGCATCTGCCCAGTGAGCGGAACCCTCGACAGGGTCGTCATGGACGGGTTGATGCTTGTGGGCGACGCGGCGGGTCAGCTCATACCCATGACCGGGGCGGGCATCCACAGCAGCATAGAGGCAGGCAAGATGGCGGGCAAGGTTGCCGCCGAGGCCGTGAAGGAGGGCGACGTGTCAGAGAATCGGCTCTCCGCCTACCGCGAGGAGTTCGACGAGTACTGGGGCAAACGGATCCGGGACAGCGGCAGGGTGCTGGAGATGCTGGACAGGTTCTCGGACGAGGACCTGAACACTCTGTCCGAGGTGATCACCAACGACGACGTCCTCTCGCTGGCGAACGGCACCAACGTAGCTGCTACCATCGCAGGGCTCGTCAAACGCAGCCCCATGAAGATAATCCGGTTGATACGCGCGTACCTTAGATGACTCTATTCGCTTCTCAGCGCCTTGACGGGGTCCAGCCTGGAGGCACGGTAGGCTGGGCCCGCCCCCGATAGTATGCTTGTAAATAGGGAGAAGGCCACGACGGCTAGCCCCAGGGGCAGGCTGTACCCCACGGGTAGCCCTACGATGTTGCCCACCATCTTTCCCATGGTGAAGCCCACGGCTGACCCGGCTACGCCGCCTATGATGCCGGTGTACGCCGCCTCGCTCAGGAAGAGGAGCATGATGTCCACGCTGTTGGCCCCTATGGCCTTCATGGTGCCTATCTCCTTCGTCCTTTCGTTCACCGAGACCGCCATGGTGTTGACGATGCCGAGGCCGGCCACGAATAGGCTTATGGCCGCGATGCCACCGAGCACGGCTTGAACGGTCCCCGTTACCTGCTCCTGCACGGCTATGGCCGCCTTGGGCGACACCACGAAGAAGTCGCCGCCGAGCCGTTCCTCCAGGTTCTCGGCCACCTCCTCCGCGTCGTCGGACTCCCTGACGTAGACCTGTACTATAGCGCAGCTTCCTCCCTGCTCGTAGAGCTGGTCGTATGTCCTGAACGGGATTCCTATGACGTTGTCCACGTCCAGCCCGAACATGGTCCCATGCTCCTCCAGGACGCCGACGACCCTGAGGGTGATCTCTTTATCCTCTCCCCTGACGTTGACTGCGAGCTTTATCCTGTCCCCCACCCCCATTATCGGCTCCTCCTCGTCGGTGGGGTGAGCGACGTTCTTCCCCACGAAGGCCACCGCGCTGTCGCCGCGGGTGAAGAATCTTCCCTCGGTCATCTTGACGTCTTTGTTGATCTCCTGGAAGCTGTCCCCCACGCCCATCACCTTGGCGGTGTAGGACTCGCCTTTGACGGTGTACGAGCCGCCGCCCATTATTATCTCGCAGATTTCTCTGACTCCCCCGGCGTCCTCTATGGTCTCTCTGTCCCGCCAGCTGACGCTGTCCTGGCTGGTTATCTGGGTGGCGCTGAGGCTCATGGCCGCGTCTTTGGCGTCCTCGGGGACGACGAACAGGGTGTTGGCTCCTATGACGCTGAGCTGGTCCCTGACCTGGGTGTTCATGCCGTCGGCGAGGGAGACGAGCCCCGTGACGGCTGCGCATCCCACGAGGATGCCTATGACGTTGAGGGCTACCCTGAGCTTCCTCTCCCTGAGCCCCTCCGCCGAGAGTATGGTTATGTCGAGAAGATCCATCGTATAGCATCACCGCTTAGCCAGATTTACATAGTAGACCCCTACCTAGATTTAAAGGATGTGTAGTCGTGCTAGATACATTTAACACGGCGGCGTAATCTCATAGTTTGATCCAAGTTTGGTCAGCCCTCCCTGCATGGGTATCTAGATTTTATTGTGTAACTACGGATTCGACGCTTCTCGGAAACTTTCTATACTTTTTTAAATATGCGTCTTGTATAGAATGCACCGTGCTCCTGTCGTCTAGTCCGGTTAAGGATTCCGGCCTCTCGAGCCGGAGATCCCGGGTTCGAATCCCGGCGGGAGCACCAACCCTTCTATACCCACTCTTCGACTATCTTAACCGCCTCTAGGACGTCCCCGGCTACGCCGTCCGCGAGCTCGGAGGGCTCTGCTCCTCTCGGTATGTGTATCGCCCTCATTCCTAGTTGTTTGGCGTTGTGAATGTCCAGAACCGGGTCGTCGCCTATGACGACAATCTCACTCAGCTCGACCTGCAGCCTGTCCGTGATCACCCTGTATATGCGGGGGTTGGATTTCTCGTAGCCCGCCTCGTACCCCGTGCAGACGAAGTCGATGTACTCCGCGATGGGCTCGACGCCTGTCCTGAAGAACGGCTTAGGCGTCGAAGTCGCTATCGCTGTCTTCAACCCCATGCCGCGGACGCGCCTCACTGCCTCAAGCGACCTGGGGTACAGCCGGAACGGGCTGCTCCTGAACATGTCGGCAAGGTCGTTAACGGTGCCAGCGTCAACATCGACCTCTAGGCGTCTGAATACCTGTTTGAATAGTGCCTCATGTGAGCCGAACCCCTTCTTGGGGTAGTCTATGAAGACTACGAAGCTGAACGCGTGTCTCCAAGCCTGAGGGTATACCTCGTAGCCCCTGCCTCTGAGCAGGGACGTGGCGTCCTCGTCCGTGATGGTCCGCTCGAACTCGCCGAGGGTCTTGAAGAGGTCGAACACGACGGCTCTAGTCGCCATGCCCCAGGATTAAACCCACAGGTAATAAAAGAGTGGGGCTTCGCGCCGCGTCATCTTCTGAGCCTCACGTCGAGCAGGGCCAGCGCCCCCCCTCGCACGTGTTTCAGGGCTCTCCGTAACGCGGGTTCAACCTGTCCGGGGTCTTCCACGGTCTCCGCGTAGCCGCCGAAGGCCTCGGCGATTTTAGCGTAGCTGGGGGTGGGGCCGCAGCTTACACCGTAGTACTTGTCGCTTGTCACCGAGTAGCCTTCCGGGTAGTAGCGGGCGTGGCCCTTCATGGCGGCGTAGCACCCGTTGTTGTAGATCACGGTCATGAAGGGGATTCCGTGCTCCTGAGATGCCCCGAGGCAGGCCAGCACCGGGTTGTAGTTGAAGGTGCCGTCGCCTTCGAGGGCTACAACGGTCTTTTTCGGGTCGGCGAGCTTGACCCCCAGGGCTATCCCCATCCCCTGGCCGAGGCCCGTGTGCGCCACCGGGCCCGTGGACTCGTACTGGGTGCCGGGGGCGACCCGGTTCCTCTCTATGTGCTGGTGGATGACGCCGCCGTGGGTGATGGTCTCGTTCACTATGACGGTTTCCTCGTCGATGACCCTGTCTATGCAGTGGCAGAGCCAACGGGGGTCGATGGGTGTTTCGTCTTTGACGGCGAGAGCCTTCTTCTTAAGCTCGTCCCTTATGCGTCTGTGCTCTGCCGCCCATCTTTCGCCGCGGGCCTGAACCGCGTCCGTGTCCAGCCTCTCCGCTTTGACGAGCTCCACGAGCTGGGGCACTGCCACGCTGGAGTCGGCTTTCACGAGGAGGTCCGCAGGGTACCCGTAGGTGGGGTACTTCAGCTGTAAGGGGTCGAGGTCCATGAAGACTATCTTGGCCTCGGTCTTCTCGCGGATGCTCCCCGGCGGGTACCACGGCGGCCAGGAGCTGCTGTCGATGACAAGGATGAAGTCGGCTTCTTTCAGGTAGGGTGAGACGCTGGTTCCCATGTGGAGCGGGTGGTCCGTGGGGAAGTTCATGTAGCCGGGCAGCTCGAACACTGGGGCATTCAGCAGCTCGGCCAGCTCCACCAGCGAGGCCACCGCCCCGTGGTTCCGGCCGAGGTACCTTGTGTAGATGAGGGGATTCTCTGCCTCCACCAGCGTCTCCTTCAACTCATACAGGGCTCCAGGTTCAGCGGTTACCCGTGAAGGCGGAGCGGTCATCGGAGGCAGCCTCATGGTCTCCGTCTTCTCGAACATAATCTCCCTGGAGACGCTGAGGAGCGCGGGGCCCTTCACGTCGCTCGACGCGATCTGGTACGCCCGTTGAATGGTCGAGAGGATGTTGGCGTTGGTCTCTGGAGCGTCCCCCCACTTCACGTAGGGCTGGACGAGACGCTGCTGGCCCCCCACCTCGGTGAAGCTCAGGTAGTGGGGGCCGGGGGTGCCGCCGTATACCTCCCCGTCGTGGGTCCTGTCCTGGCCCACGAAGAGTAGCAGCGGTATCTGGTCTGTGTACGCGGCCTTGAGCTCCATGGCTCCGTGCAGTAGCCCAGCGAGCACGTGTGTGAGTATCACCTGGGCCCGCCCCGACGCCATGTAGTAGCCCTTGGCCATGCTTAGGGCGGCGCTCTCGTGCCTGACGTTGAGGTATGTGGGCTTCTTTCCCTCCGAGTTGTACCTGGCGAGGTGCTCCCAGAGGGGTATGAACTCCGAGCCCGGCGAGCTGAACACGTAGTCCACCCCGAGCCTGTTCAGCGTCTCGACGTAGCCGTGGGCCGCGTCCTCCACCTTTATCTCAGCCATAATCTACACCGTCTCCGATGTCGACTCTTCCAGCCTTTTTCTCAGCGTCTTGATGGTGCCAGATACCGTGACCACCTGCACCGACACGGGGGCGTCGTTGATCGCCGTGATGTGTGCCAGCGCCGCCCTGGTCTCGGTGAGCCTGTCATGGTTGCACCTGATAATCCCCTGCATTAGCTGCTGGTCGTACTCGATCATCCTAAAGTCGGTCTCAGCCGCTCCTTTGACGCCGTACAGGAAATGTATCTTGTCAGAGATGGCTCGGCGCAGATCGGATTCTGATGTGTCTGTCTCGCCGTGGATCTTTAGGGCCAGGTATCGTCTCCGGACGTTGCGAACAGGCATTATGGATATGTGGGTTGGATTGGGTTGATAATCTCTCTGGTCAGTGCTCCACCCGGATCGCCTTGCCTGAGGCGTCCATCTGGTTCACGCCGAACTCGCCTCGGACCTCGTTGAGCATCTCCGTGTCGAAGACGGGGCCGTCCTTGCACACCCTGTAGGGGCCTATGGCGCAGTTGCCGCAGAGCCCCACCGCGCACTTCACGTAGCGTTCTAGGCTGGCCTGTATGGGTATCCCGTGCTCCTGGGCCGACTGGTAGACCTTCGCCATCATGAGCTCGGGTCCACATGTGTAGACCGTGTCGAAACCGTCTTCTTCCATCAGTAGAGCGGCGTAGCCCGAGGCGTAGCCGCTGTAGCCCCGTGAACCGTCGTCGGTGGTTACGATTAGGTTCTCGCCTAGGGCATCCTCAAGCCGATCCGAGAAAAGGAGCATGTCAGCGCTCCTCGCGCCTAGGACGAAGGTGGGGGTGATTTCCCGCCTTAGCATCTCCTCCACGAGGGGCATCAGGGACGCGGCGCCCGAGCCGCCGGCCACGAAAAGCGGCCTGTCTCCCTGCACCGTGTAGCCGTTTCCGAAGGGGCCCCTCAAGCCTATTCTGTCGCCGGCGCCGAGGCCGTTGAGCTTGAAGGTCATCTCGCCCACCTCCCTGACGGTGATGCGGGACAGGCCGCCCATGTCTATGCCGCTGACGGACATGGGGACCTCGTCCACGCCGGGGAGCCACACCATGAGGTACTGGCCGGGCTTGGCGCTGCGGGTCTCCTCGTCGCGGAAATGGAGCGAGGAGATGTCCCTGCACTCTGATACTACGTGTGTCAGCTTTACTGCCCTGTTGTTATCCTGTCTGATGTGCAAGCCCTACAACCTCCCTTACGCTGCTGAACCCGTTGCCTTCCAGGTAGCGGTGTATGCCCTCGTTGACTTGGCCGTAGACCTCGAAGCCGTGGGTCATCACCGCGGTGCCCATCTCCAGCGCCGATGCACCGGCGAGGAGGTACTCGACGGCGTCCTCCCAGGTGGTGACTCCGCCGCAGCCGATGACGGGGACCTCGACCGACTCCGCCACCTCCCAGACGCATCTGAGGGCTACGGGCTTCACGGCGGGCCCCGAGAGGCCCCCTGTGACGTTCGCCAGCACCGGCCTCCTGAAGTCGATGTCGATGGCCATGCCTTTCAGCGTGTTCACGGCCGTTATGGCGTCTGCGCCTCCCCTCTCGGCCGCCTCCGCTATCTCCTTGATGTCGGTGACGTTGGGGCTCAGCTTCACGTACAACGGTAGATGGGTCTCATCCCTGACGGCGGCGGTCACCTTCTCCACGTTCCCGGCGTCGGAGGCCAGCATCCCCAGCTCCTCCTGGACGTTGGGGCAGCTTGCGTTGAGCTCCAGGGCGTCGGCGCCGGCCTCTGAAAGGGTGGCCGCAACCAGCGCGAACTCCTCGACGCTTCCCCCGAAGAAGCTTGCCACGACCGGTATCCCCATCTCCTTGAGTGCCTTGATCTCGTCGGCGAAGTACTCGGCGCCTGGGTTGGGGAGCCCCATGGCGTTCAGCGCGCCGCACGGCGTCCTGACGAGGGTGGGGTTGGGGTGCCCCGTCCGGGGCACGGGGCCGACGCTCTTGGTGACCACGGCGCCTGCTCCGCTGTCGTAGACTCGTTTGAGAATGGGAGGGGTCATGCCGAGAACGCCCGCCGCGTTCATGAGGGGGGACCGAAGCCTTAGCCCGGCTACCTCCACGGCTAAGCTTAATTTAGACAAGTCTCCCCTACGTACTCACCCAGCACATTGATAAAGGTTCGGAGATGAGGAGGCTGAAGGCAACACTACTTGGATCCATCATCGGCGTTCACGCGTTCAACGAGGAGGACGAGATGATCGCCGAGGCGCACTACCCGAGGGACGCCAAACAGATCGCCCGAGCGCTGACACGGTTGAGGGACGGCGAGTTGACGAGGGAGGCCGCCGAGGTGCTCGGCCAGCTGCGGGCGCTGGGTGTCGAGGAGGTCACCGTGGAGAACGAGGCGCTGGTGGAGGCCATCGAATCGGAGGGCTTCAGCGCAGGCATAGAGGCGATGCCCGCCGCCGGCGAGTATCTCAGGGGGAACATCCAGCGCATGGCGGTGGAGGCCGGGCTCATAGACTCCGTGGAGCAGTATGGCGAGCTCTCACACGCGGTGAACACCGAGGTCGCCAAGGCCGAGGTTCACGAGGCGCTCTCGAAGAGGGAGAGCCTGTTGATGCCCACGGTTCAGCTGCTCGTCGAGATGGACGCCGTGCTGAACAACCTCTCCGGGAGGATGAGGGAGTGGTACGGCGTCCACTTCCCCGAGATGAGTCGGAGAGTCGAGGAACACAGAGACTACGCCAAGATAATCAAGGCGTTCGGTGACAGGTCAAGCATCACCGTGAAGGGGCTCCAGGAGCTCTCCTTCAAGAAGAGGGACGCCGAGAGAATCGCCGCCGCAGCCGAGGCGTCCATGGGAGCCGCGTTCGACCCGGACGACATGGCGCGAGTCCAGTCCTTCGCGGAGAACGTGCTCAGCCTGTACAGGGGCAGAGAAGAGCTAACCGAGTACATCTCGGGGCTGACTGAGGAGATCGCCGCCAACGTCGCTTACTTGGCTGGGCCGGTCCTCGGCGCCAAGCTCATCCAGAAGGCGGGCAGCCTGAGACGCATGGCCATGATGCCCTCCAGCACCATACAGGTGCTTGGGGCTGAGAAGGCCATGTTCAGGGCGCTTAAGACAAACGCCAAGCCACCGAAGCACGGCCTGCTTTTCCAGCACCCCTACGTGCACGGGGCTCCGAGGAGCAGACGGGGGAACAGGGCCCGCAGCCTGGCCGCGAAGATAGCGATAGCGGCTAGGGCCGACGTGTTCAGCGGCGATTTCATCGCGGAGGACCTGCAGAGGCAGCTGGAGAAAGGCTAGGCGTTCTTCGATAGCTGTATGTTGATGGTGGAGACGTTTCTCAGGTCGTCGTCGCTCCCCATCTGCTCTGTGCCTATCTTGATGTCGTCGATGCACATGTCTTTTAGGAAGCTTCTTCTGCATACCTCCACGACGTCTACGGCGCTGCTTATGGCGCGTCCCCGCGCCAGGACGTTGACGTTAGGCGCCTTCTGGAACGCCGTCACTATGGCTGTGACGTAGTTGAGTATGGGTTTAGAGCCGATGTAGATGTTCTCGCTCATGGGTTCATCAGGTTGACTCATAGAGGCTTTAACTTAAGCTATACTAACCAGTTAAACTTGTGTCCCGGAACTCCCTTACACATATGCAGCCCGTTACTTATGGTAGCTATAATGTTGAGGAAGCCGCTGGCATGGTGTGGCTTTTATTCTGATATTACTTTGAACAGTAAATAAATGTATTTACATAAACAAGCAATAATGTATCGAAGATAAACAATATGCTATGGATAAACACTCATCAATATATGGTATATATTCAAGTCAACAAACGATGAAGGAATGCTGGGTGTTTACACTGTAGAAGACAATGGATCTAGCCTCCATATCATTGTTCATGCAGGTTGTCAGGGACTACCTCTATATATCACCAATCTATATTACTGTTCTAGGTGACGAAACCGGTGTCCACTCTATCCGAGGCGCTGCAGGAAAAGTTCAACAGAAAAGACTGCCCCTTCCTACACGACTGCGGCGTACCCGTCACCAAGGACTTCTTCACCAGGGTCTGCAAGACGCCGGGCTACCTGAACTGCCACCACTTCGCCAAGAGGATGGGGGACCTGAAGACGCCGCTCACGTGGCTGCAGAAGCTGGCGGTGGACCAGGCCAAGATGATGACCGCGAACCTCGAGGCCACACAGACTTAAATCAGCTACGCATCCTTTCTAAGCGATACCATTGCCCCAGAGCCTAGAGGAGATATTTCTGGAGATATACAGGCTGAGACAGGACGATAACGCGTTTCTCGTCACCAGGAACATGACGCCCGGCAGGACATACTACGGGGAGCCCACCTATCAGGTGGACGGCGTAGAGTACAGGAGCTGGAACCCCACCAGGAGCAAGCTCGCAGCCGCCATAATGAAGGGCATGAAGTATATGCCGGTCAAGCCCGGGGCCACGGTTCTCTATCTGGGCGCCGCGTCCGGCACCACCGTGAGCCACGTATCAGATATACTGGGGGAGACCGGCCACGTCTGGGCGCTGGACTTCGCGCCCAGAGTGCTCAGGGACCTCCTCGACAAGGTGGCGAGATACCGATCAAACGTCTCCCCCATTCTAGGCGACGCCAACAAGCCCATGGATTACTCCCATCTCGTGCCCATGGTGGACGCCGTGTTCTCAGACGTCGCCCAGCCGAAACAGGCAGAGATAGTGGTCAAGAACGCGTCCATGTTCCTGAAGAGCGGCGGCTGGACGATGCTCTCAATAAAGTCTAGGAGCGTCGACGTCAGACGGAAGCCCAGAGACGTGTACGAGGCAGAGGTGGTTGTGCTGGAGGGCGGCGGCCTGAAGGTGCGTGGGCTAGTCGAGCTGGACCCCTACGAGAAGGACCACGCTATGGCGTTAGCCGAGTCTGCTTGAACCTAGCCGTGTGTCTCCTCACCGTTTTCCAAGAGGCTCTCATCCACGGCGGGCACTCCTCGTGCTCAATGAACCAGCCCTCCACGAACTCCGAGGTCTTCCTGTCGCTGGGGTACCCCGAGTTGAAGTCGCCGTGCAGCTCCCTGAGCCCCGCCACCTCGTTGTCCCTTCTCACCTTCGCTAGGATCGACGCCGCGGCCGTGGCGGGGTATGTGGCGTCTGCCCTAGGCTCGCAGACGATGTCCACGCTGAAGGGGAGGACGCCGCTCATCTGTTCCGCGCAGCGCATGTGGTCCACATCGCACGTGTCTACGTACGCCTTGTCCGGCTCCAAGTCCCTGAGCACCTTGGCCATGGCCATGGTCTCCAGGTAGTTGAGCCTCCTGAGGGGTTTGCCCCTGAACACCACCTTGTCGATGACCCGTGGGGGCAGCTCAAAGAAAGATACGTCCAGCGCCAGGTCTCTTATGCTGTCCGCGAGGGCCAGCCTCCTCTTAGGGGTGAGCATCTTGGAGTCCCTGACCCCCATCTCCGTGAGGCGGGGCAGGTCTTCCTCGTCGAATACGGCGCCGGCTACGACGAGGGGCCCTATGACGCAGCCTCTCCCCGCCTCGTCGACGCCGGCGACTCTCATGGCGGAGTCTTGTGGGGCCACGCCTATTAAGCCTCCCGTCTAGATGGATATCTCCCTGTATATCTCCAGGTAGCGCCTGTAGTTCCTGTCCATGTTGAACCTCTCGATTATCGTCTCCCGGGCCTCCGCCCCCAGTCTTGGGCTGTCCACCGCCTCCAACATCCTGGACGCCAGGTCGTCGACGTTCCTAGGCTCGAACAGGAGCCCGTTCCTCCCGTGCTCTATGAGCTCCCTGCAGCCGTGGCCGTTCACCGCCACAGGGACGCAGCCCGAGGACATGGCCTCCTGAAGCGACACGGAGAGCCCCTCCCGGGTCGAGGCGAGGGCGAACACGTCGCATATGCGGTGGAACCCGGCAGGGTCGGCTACCCTGCCCATGAACTCCACGTCCCCCAACTCAAGTTTTTGAGACAGTCTCCTTAGATACTCTAGGCGGGGGCCGTCTCCGCCCACAAGGAGCCTGGCGTCCATCCTGTCCTCCACGGCTTTGAACGCGTGTAGTATGTCCTCCACGTTCTTATCGGCGACGAGGCGTCCCAGTGTCCCCACGGTGATCTTGTCGCCGTCTCTCATGCTCGGCTCCGGCTTGAACCGCTCGGTGTCGACGCCCAAGTAGACGGTCTCCGTCTCGTCGTCTTCCGCGCCCAAAGATACGGCTAGCTTCCTCACGTGGTCTGACACCGTGGTTACCCTGTGGGCTCCCCTGAGCGCCTTTCGGGTCAGGGGCCTGTAGACGGGGTGTTTGACGGGGAAGGTGCAGTCGCTCCCGTGGCACGTCACAATGTTCCGCGTGTTTCGGGGGCTGTATACGGCCAGCAGCCCCTGAGGTATGGCCATGTGGGTGTGTACGACGTCGTAGCTCTCCTTCACGAGGTGGAGATAGGCGGAGGCCAGGTACATGGGGAGCTGGGCTATGTGGGCTGCCGGGGCGCCGACGAGGGTGCGTTCCGCCACAAGCTCCCCGCCCCGCCAAGGCAGATACGGGTACCTGTGGACCGTGAAGTCGTCCATCGACTCCCCCATGGTTCTGCTCCGCGGCGCGAGCACCGTCAGGTCTACGTGCTTGGCCAGCCTGGTGCAGAGGTCCCTTATGAAGGAGCCGTGGTAGTCCCCACTGTACCTTGGGTAGCTAGGGGTAAATACTAGCACCCTCAAAGCACAAATATTTAGTTTCAGTTTAATTTATCGTTATGCCTCCC
>CAZEMD010000007.1:0-20185 GCA_964513225.1 uncultured Candidatus Bathyarchaeia archaeon
GTCGGGGAGAAGGCGCCGGACTTCACTCTGAAAGACCAGGACGGTATGCCAGTGTCGCTTAGCGACTACAGAGGCAGAAGCAACGTGGTGCTGTTCTTCTACCCGAAGGACTTCTCGCCAGGCTGCACGAAACAGGCCTGCAGCTTCAGGGACAGCTACGAGGACTTCACGGACCTGGGCGCCGAGGTCATAGGGGTCAGCGGCGACAGCGTCGAATCCCATAAAGAGTTCCTGGACACCTACCTGCTCCCTTTCACTCTTCTAAGTGACCCACGCGGCGAGGCGCGGTCTCTCTACGGGGCGACCAAGGGCTTCGGTCTGCTGCCTGGGCGCTACACCTACATAATTGACAAGGGTGGGGTGGTGAGGCACGTCTTCACGAGCGAGACAAACATGCAGAGACACATAGACGAGGCTCTACGGATACTACGGAAGATAACAGATTAACTTGTTTCAAGTCGTATCTTTAACTGTGAGCCAAGAGCACTGTCGCCTAACTATTTATCTCAGATACATAAGATGAAAAGAGAACGTTAAACCATAAGCCTGGAACAGATCATAAGCAAGCCCCTGTTGATACTAAAAGCGGGTTAATACTGGGATTCGACAATCCCTAAAAAACAAAGGGCAAGCCATAAACACGAAGGGGGGCTACCAAGTGCTAGGATACCTCAAGTATATATATGCTAAGAGAGGCGTCATAGCAGTCGCAACCACCTACTACCTGGTTCTCGTCACGTTCCTAACGGCCTATATACACCCAACCCGAGCCGTAACCGTAACCATAGACGAGTACAACGAGGCCGAGGTAGAGCTAGCCTTCATGCTCCTCAGCCTACCCGCGGCCGCCCAGTTCATCCTAGACAACCTGAAGAAACACCCCAAGGAGAAGCCTGCGGCGCCAGCAACGGTACCACCATTGGCGCCAGCCCTGACGGCCGCGACGCCAATCGTGATACCTAAGAGCAGCCGTCTGCCCACAGGCATAGGAGCGGAATAACTCGGCACATGAAAACCGATACAGAGGATCCACAGAGGCGGGATTGACCAGCCCATAATAAGTTGCATACTTCGCCGCCAGGACGTACTCCCACGTCCTCCAGAACGTTTAGAACTTTTAACGGTGGAACGAAAACCGGGTTGACGGGGGGACTCAACCCCTAAAACGGGGCGGACACCAGATATGGAGGGAGCAGGCATTTGCTGGGGTACCTGCGGTACGTCTACGCCAAACGAGGCCAGATAGCGGTCGCCATCAGCTACTATCTCTTCCTAGTCACCTTCCTCTCCGCCTATATCCACCCCAGCCAATCGGTTACGGTAACCATAGACGCCTACAACGAGGCCGAGGTAGAGCTAGCCATGATACTACTAAGCCTGCCCGCCGCCGCACGCTATCTATTAAAAGGGCTGAGAAAGAAGCCATGTGAGGAGCCGCGTAAAACCCAGGTTCAGGTAACCCGTGAACGAAAAGATCACGTAGAGCTTCGCACGGAGCCATAAGAAGCCTCGACCACGGCATGATCACTCTCAAATGGGGAGGTCAACACGTTGTTAACGGCCCCCAGAAGCACCTCCAAGGTAACTGGTTTCTTGAATAGTAAAAAGTCCTTGAAGCCAAGAGACTCCACGATCTCGATGGACTCGTCGTAGCCTGTGACGAATATCAACCCCATCGATTCATCGATCTTCCTTAGTTCGACGGCTACTTGATCCCCACGTATGTCGGGGAGAAACATGTCCAACAAGGCGAGGCTGAACCTTGATTCCCTAGCTTTATCTATGGCGATACTCCCTTTCGAGGCCGTCTCGACGACGTATCCTTCATCCTCTAGTACCCAGCGGAACAGCTCAAGGATGCTCTGATCGTCGTCCACGACTAGAATGGAGTGCTCCATCGGGTTCTTTGACAGGTATTTTTAGAAAAACAATGTGGATCAAGAGACAATATTTCTGCACCAAGTCTGGTTCTCGCCAAAAAAATTACGCGAAACGTGTTTAATTATTAAATAGCAACTATAAGGCGGAAAAAGACCCAAGCATGAAGGTAAAGGTCAACATATAACTCTGAAGCCTTCATCTTTGGAGGATTCATGATCTATAAAATATTTTTACGGAGAGACCTAGGTGCTGCCAAGGAGAAAACGAACAAGGTCATTCTATGGGGGGTTCTATACCGGAAAATCCTGTGCGGATCCAGATAGACAACGAAAATAGAGATACAAGATACTCGACGGAGATGAAATACATCCAAAAGTTGGATGGTTTTGAGGGGGGCCTCATCTCCGAGCTAGGAGGGAAAGCGTTCAACCTCAACACGCTGATCTCAATGGGCGTGAATGTTCCACACTGCTTCACGATTAAAACCAACGCCTATAAAGTCTTCACGCAGCAACCCAAGCTACGAAACGCCATAGAGAACTTCATTGAAGGGTCAGAGTCTCTTGCTCTAGAGGAGCTGCAGTCAGGAACTGGGGGCCTCAGAGAGCTGTTCTTCAAACTCCCGATGCCCGGAGAAGTGGTAGACGAAATCACGGCGGCGTACAGCGAGCTGACTGGGGAAGAGGCGCCGGGTCCCGGCGTCAGCGTCCGGTCGTCGGCGACGTCAGAGGACCTGGCTGAGGCAAGCTTTGCCGGGCTCCACAGCACCTATCTTAGTGCCTCGGGGATGGAGGAGGTCTTGTCGGCGGTAAGGGGTTGCTGGGCGTCCCTGTGGAGCGCAGGATCCGTATCATACAGGCAGCGATGCGGGTTTGACCACTCAAGCGTAGCCATGGGAGTCGTCGTCCAGCGCATGGTGCCCGCGGACAGTTCTGGGGTGATGTTCACCTCGAACCCGGTGAAACCGAACAGGAGAGAATTAATGATAAACTCCGTCCATGGGCTGGCCGAGGCCCTGGTCTCGGGGGAGGCCACCCCAGACGTCTTCACCGTAGACAAGGAAACGATGGACATACTGAAGAGAAACCTATCCTCCAAGGCCATGAACGCCCCCCCAGAATCGCCGCATCGGTCCAATGAAGATGTCGCGTCCTTGACAGACACTCAGATTCATAGACTCGTGGAGCTGGGGATGAGCATCGAGGAGGGCTTCGGTGAGCCCCAGGACATAGAGTGGGCGATCGCGGGGAACGAGATCCACGTCCTCCAGTCGAGGCCCGTCTTCACTCTCCTGTCGAGACACGACATCTGGCGACAGAGATCCCCGGCCCAGATATCCATAGAGAAGCCGGTGATCGAGAAAAGGCTCAAAGAGAAGAGACAGAGGGTGAGCGTTGACAGGGAAGCCCGCTACCGTAGGGCCGTTGATCTCAGGTCAGACTGGGATGACAATATAATGCCTAGCCTCGTCGAGGAGATCAACAAGATCAAGAGCCTCGACTTCGGGTCCATGTCGGATCATGAGCTGGCGTCCAGCTTCAAGGAAGTGGTGGCCGCCAACAGGGAGCACTATAGGGTGAGGATCATGGTGGGCGGCCTCATCGATTCATCGATAGATAAACTGAAGACGTATCTGGAGGAAGCCCACTTCCTCGCCCCGGGGCAGTACCCCATGCTGCTCGTTGGGCTCCCGAACAAGGACAGAGAGTCGGATGCCGCCCTAAAGGAACTAGCAAAAATAGTGTCGCCGAACATCAGGGACGTTCTACAGAAGGGCCCTGAGGCGCTTGAAGAACTGGAGAAAACGGTTGAAGGCTCCAGATGGCTCAAGGGATTCGAGTCATACCTCGAAGAGTTTGGGCACATGAGCTCCGCTAAGTGGGACGTCATGGCCCCCACATACGGCGAGAGCCCGGGGTTCCTGCTGAACACGATCTTAACCTACGCCCAACAGAGCCAAAAAAACAAATCATCGAGCCTAGAGAGGGAGCGGGAGGAACTGGTCAGGAAAGTACTCGACAGCCTCCCAGCCGGAAAAAGAAGCGGCTTCAAGAAAGCGCTGAGCATAGCCCAGAAAAACTACCCACTGAAGGATGACAGGGATTTCTACTACCTTATGTCCCTGTCTCAGGTCAGAAGGATTTTCCTCGAGGCGGGGCGCAGGCTCTGGGACAGAGGCGTGACGGAGTCCATCGAGGACGTGTTCTTCCTCAAATCAAAGGAAGTGCCGGAACTAGTCGCCGGGAAACAAGCAGGCATAGAAAAGGTCAGAGCTAAGATCAAGGCTAAGAGGCTGGCCTTCAACGAGAGGGCGCATACATCGAACGAGATGGCTGTCGAGGCCGTAAGACATGAGCACCTCTCCTATGAGGATGAAGCCACCATCTTGAACGGCTTGGGGATCAGCCCCGGGGTCGCCACAGGCAGGGCCAGAGTCGTGCGTTCCCTACACGAGTTCCCCGTGGTGGAGGCCGGCGACATCCTAGTGTCTCCCGCCGCGACTCCCGCGTGGGCTCCGGTCCTCGGCATAGTAAGCGGGATAGTGACCGACGTCGGAGGGGTACTGTCTCACGGGGGGATACTCGCCCGTGAGTACGGGATACCCGCAGTCTCGAACACGGGCATAGGCACGAACGTGATACAAGAAGGCCAGATCATCACCGTCGACGGCGGCAGAGGCCGCGTCCACATTCACCGTTCAAAGAAAGGGGTTGAAGAGACGTGATGACAGACCAGGAGTCTCTACAAAGCTTCCTGTCATACATCAAGCCCTTCTGGAAGAACATACTTATGGTGTCTGTCTCCCTGCTGGCTTCGACGCTGCTGTCTCTATCCATTCCGTGGATCATCGGCGTTCAACTCATCGACAAGGTCATAATTGAGAAGAGCCTGGCCTTAGAGGTAGTTCTACTCATGTTCATAGGCGCCATACTGGGCAAGGAGTTGTTCGACTTCCTAAACGATTACTTCCTAGAGCTACTCGCCCAGAACATCTCCCACGATCTCCGAACCCAGTTCTATGACCACCTCCAGCACATCCCCCTGTCATTTCTGGATCGAAGCCACACGGGGGACCTACTGGCCCGCATATCGAGCGATGTGAACACCGTGGCCAACACCTTGAACTCCATCATCAGCGATCTGGGGACGAATCTTTTCACGCTACTCGGAATTATCTTCTTTCTCTTCACAATTAACGTGGATCTAACTTTCATGGTGCTGCCGACTCTACCGGTTCTCTTGGTCGTTGTCTCGCTTTTCAAGGGAAGGATCAAGCGTACATCAAAGAGGATCAACAAGGCCAAAGGCGATTTGATGGCTAGAGCCTCTGAGGTGCTCTCAGGCGTCAGAGTCGTCAGGAGCTTCGTGAAGGAAGAAGAGGAGTCAAGGGTATTCTCAAGCAAATCCATGGAGATACTGAAATCCAAGATGAGCCTGATGAAGCTGTCAGCCATATACAGCTCAAGCGTGAGCCTAATAGTCCTGACGGGTATGGTGCTGGTGATCTGGTTCGGCACCCCCATAGCCATGACAGGGACCATAACCGTCGGCAGCTTCTTCGTGTACCTCAACTACATCAGAAGAATCCGTGGGCCGGTGAAGGGCTTGAGCAAGGCGAACTTCAAGATCCAGAAAGCCCTCGCCGCCGCCGATAGACTCTTCTACCTAAACTCGGTGCCAGAGAGACCCCTAGGGTCGGGTCTCGTGGAGCTCCCGCCCATCGAGGGACACGTAAAGTTCACAGATGTCTCGTTTGGATACCGAGACAGAGACCTGGTCTTGAGGAACTTCAACCTTGAGATCAAGCCCAAGGAGGTGGTAGCCATCGTGGGTTCAAGCGGGTCCGGGAAGACCACCATAATGAACCTTCTCCTGGGTTTCTATGAGGTTGAACAAGGCGAGATAACGGTCGACGGGTACCCAATCAACGAGGTTGACCTCAAGTCGCTGAGAAGCCAGATCGGCGTCGTGTCTCAGGAAACCTTCCTGTTCTCGGGAACTGTAGGAGAAAACATCGGCTACGGAAAGGAGGTGGTTACCGATGAAGAGATACAACGAGCCGCCAAGCTGGCTAACGCCCACGATTTCATAGTCGAGCTCCCCGAGGGCTACGACTCCCAGATAGGGGAGCGTGGAGTGAATCTCTCAACCGGACAAAAGCAGAGGATAGCGATAGCGAGGGCTTTGATAAAAGACCCGAAGATACTCATCTTGGACGAAGCCACCTCTAACGTGGACTCGGCCTCGGAGCTTCTCATCCAGGAAGCCCTGGAGCAGAACATGAAGGAAAGGACCACCATCATAATAGGCCATAGGCTATCAACCGTGATGCGAGCCCAGAAGATCATAACCCTAGAAAAAGGTAATATAGTTGAAACCGGCACTCACCAAGAACTTTTAGATAATCAGGGCGTCTACGCCAGATTATTCACTATATAGAATTTATTTGATTTCTTTATTATCGTTGATAATTGATATGTAATATCGGACCATTAACATTAATACACTTTAAATGCGGCAAAATATTGGATGCACTCTCAAGAAGCTATTACAGGTGTTACCGATCAGGCTTTACCTGATAACGTAAACATCCTTGTGGTCGACGACGACGATGACATCCGTTGGTTTTTTCATTATGTCTTGAGTGAGGAAGGCTACAAAGTTGAGGCTGTTAACGATAGCGTCAAAGCTTTACAGAGGATTAGAGAAAAAGAGTTCGATATAGCTATTTTAGACTATATTTTACCCGAAATGAAAGGTAGTCAATTGGCCGAAGAGATAAAGAAAATAAAGCCAAACATGATAATCGTTTTTATAACAGGATTCGCCGAGTTTGCCGATGAAATAAACAGTGGATGTGGTTCACTTTCTGAATACGCGTTAATCAAACCGGTAAAGCAGGATATGTTAATAAAAACAATAAAATCAATCATATAGGCACCATATTTTGTATTTTTTTAGTTATAATCATAGAAATTGATTACATTGTGCTATAAGTTGCTTATTCTATATCATTATTTCTGAATTAAACTTCATACCATTTCTATGTTCTTTGAGTACATACTCCTTAAAACGAGAAAACTGGGGTTCGTAGTGAATGAACTACTCTCTGCGAGCCCCAATCGATGCTGCAGATGCGTCCATGAACATAATCAACGATCTTGGACCGGGGAAAGCCTACGGAATCCCTTATGACACAGCGTGGGCGGCCATCCACGAGAAGACGTTCCCCGAATCGATGACGTGGCTCAGCGGAAACCAGAGAGGTGATGGCAGCTGGGGAGGGGAAGTCGAGTACTTCCACGATCGACTAATATCGACACTCGCAACCATATTGACCCTATCCAAGTCCAAGAGATGGGAAAGTTATCAGGACCAGATAGAGAGAGGAGAAACCTACCTATCGGAGAACCTGCAGAGAGTTAAGGAAGAGGAACACAGCACAATCGGGTTCGAGCTTCTGTTCCCGACGCTGATGGAAGAAGCGGAGAAGCTCAATCTAAATGTTCCCTACCTTCAGGACGACTACATACGCAGGATTCGGGAAACCAAGCTGAACCTCATATACAACGACCTAGTCTATAACGGTAACACGTCGCTTTCCTTCTCTGCGGAGTTCCTCGGCGCTGCGTTTGACATCACCAAGGCAAAGAACCTTCTGAACCCGAACGGGTCCGTGGGGAACTCGCCCTCAGCAACATCATACTACCTTCTAAGCAAAATGAATCCCGAGGCGTTCACGTACATGGAGACGGTTCTCAGCGTAAACGCCGACGGATCGGTTCTCCCCGTCTATCCGTTCGACGTATTCGAGAAAGCGTGGGGGTTCTACCATTTTGATAAACTGGATCTGCCCGTCAAGAACCATTTTAAGAGGCACCTGAAACCCATCAAAGACTCCTGGACTAAGAGAGGAGTGGGCATCACGAAACACGCCATCATCGACTCAGACGATGCGGCCGTTGCCTTCAACTTCTTAGCTTCCATGGGAGAGAACCCGGACCCACGAGTATTCGACGAGTGGGAGAAAGACGGGTTCTTCCAGTGCTTCGAGTACGAGAGAGACCCCTCCCTGAGCTCCAACATACACATACTGGACGCAGTAAAGAACCTGAAGGGGTACAGAAACCGTGACGACGCAGTTGACAAGATCCTGTCATTCTTGGAGTCAAGGAGGAGGGGAGACGGTTTCTGGCAGGACAAGTGGCACCTATCCCCATATTACGTCACCAGCCACGCGTTGATAGCAGTCCACGGCTTAAACGACAAATTAGTCGAGGACGCAGTTAGCTGGCTACTTGAAAGCCAGAAACCAAACGGCATGTGGGGGTTCAACAACGGAACAAAGGAGGAAACGGCCTACGCACTTTGGGCCCTGCTCTACTACAACGACCACGTAATGCTGATCGACGACCAGATCCTGATCGACGGACTAGACCAATTGGTTTACAGAGGAGTGTCGACTAAACTAGAGGAACTGTGGATCGCCAAGGGGTTGTACTGCCCGGTCAACGTCGTCGAATCCCTCATCCTCGCAGTGCTATGTAAGGCTGAAGAAATCGGGTTAATGGGCCCCCTGAGAACCAGGAGACTCTGGTTCACCGCCCCAGAGATAACCATGGAGGACGGAGACCATGGGCTGGGTTAAGATCGGTGAAGGGCTGAACGCCTTGTTCTCCAGCGGAGCCGAGGTGGAAGGCACGTTGAAGGAGATAAACTCCTCAAACGACCCCCTGGATCTGTGTGAGGGAGAGGCGTCGCTGAACCTCATCGTCCTGTTGAAGACGGCCGGGGTGACGATAATCACGCCTATCCTTTCCATGATAAAGGGAATCATCTGCACCACCGGGGGGACGAGTTCTCACCTCGCCATAATCTCGAGAGAGTACAGGATACCATGCATCATGGCCACGAGTCTCAGCCAATGCGAAGACTTGGACGGGAAAGAAGTCAAACTACTGCTGAGACGGAGGAAGGGGTTTGTATACCTCTTGGAGGCTTGAAACATGGAGAAGGATGAGGCAAACAAACTTTTAATGAAGCTCTCAGACACGACGAAGACCTTCATAGGCTCTAGGACCCTGCTCGAGTCAAACCTTTTCCCAGTCAGGGCCTACATGGCGGTCGGGCTCTACAACCTCTTCGAGAACGAGTACGACTTGCTCAGGAAGGTGATTAGAAAGAAGGACCCAGAGAACCTCGGCAAGGATTGTAAAGACATTAACTCGGAGATCAACCAGAAGACACAGTTCTCGACGATAGTCGGATACCTGGTGGGTAGGGAGCAGGTAATCCAAGACGGTAACATAGACGATTACGGGGACCGAGAGCATGACGCAGAGAAGATACTCTTTCTCCTGGATTACTGGAGAAGGTTCTCAAATAACTACAGAAACGACGGGAACATGCTGGTGGACGACTCAGGCGGCGTCATCTCCATCCTGAATAATAAAGAAGTGAATTGGTTTAACGAGGATTTGCTGGAAGTAGACGCATATGACATTGAAAACCTGTTAAGGTTTGCGGCGACCATCCAGTCATATCTCTACCTGCTGAACTACGAGTCAAGGGGAGGCGTCTTCAACCACGGCCCCTACGAGGTAGACGACGAGCTGCTCGTCTTCAGGGAATTCATCCACCTCAATAAAAACACGTATAAAACAGAGGTAAAAAACAACATCAACTACAATAACATCTTGATAACGTTAAGACTGAGAGACGTTAAAATAAACTTGAACGAAGTAGGGACTCTATTTGTAGATCCTGTTGACTACACTGACAAGATAACCGGTTTCAACATATATTCTAACGACGGCGTCTTGAAGCAGATTAGCGTTGACGAAGTAAATCAAATCTCAAACCAGTTAAGAAGTAGGATACTGGATCTGTACAGGAACATAAACAGATGGGATCGTAGAGACAAGATAATAGCTGGTGCACTGCAATACTCTGATCTCACGTGTTACGCTAACTCCGTACAGATAAGGTATAATCACGGTCTGTCGGAAAGAGTTGAATCAGAGTATCTGCCGAAGATGATGAACAAAGTCACTCATAAAGTCATGAACAGGTTCAAGGAAAAGGGGGAACTTTTCACATTAATTGAATAGGGGATCACAATGTTTACCAATGAAATATCAAAGGACGCGTTCATGGGGCTCGAGAAGAGTGAGGTGGCGGAACTTCTCGAGCATGCCGGCTCCCCTAGAACAGTGGTCCTTGTGCCGGATAACACGAGGAGAACAGGCATATTGTACAAGGATATCAAGTCCAACTCGAGATACTTCGAGAGGGACCTGTTCAACACGTTGAGCTCCCCCTTTAGAAGACTGATCAAGACCGTGTTCGACCATGGGATAAAAACCCTCTTCATCCCAAGCCTGACCCATGGGAACCTGAGTAGAAACAAGAAATACGTTGACTCCCACTTCAAGATCGCCACGAGGCTGATACTCAACGAGGAAAGATGGATAAACTTCTACGAGGAAAACGGCATCAGAGTCCGAATATATGGGGACGCGGGGCTCATCCAGAGTCTGGGATACCATGACTTCTTTAATTGGGCCAGAAACGTAGAGGCGGTAACGGAGGCCCACAGCAGACACACGCTGTTCTGGGGTTACGCATGCACGGGATCGATAGAAACTATGCGGATCATCGATCTGTGCATTGATTTTAGTGAAAAACATGGGCGGCGCCCATCTAACAAGGAAATAATGGAACTTTATTACGGAGAGTACGTGGATGATGTTGATCTTTTCATCAGGCCGGGGGAGATAAGGGACAGCGACTGCCAGCCTCCTCTAATCAGCGGCAACGCCCAGATGTACTTCCCCATGTGCCCCCTGACGGAGCTAGATGAGGATTTCTTCAAGGAGATACTGTACGACTACCTCTTCTGCAGGGTCACCAGCGGGGGCAGGAAAGAATACTCAAAAAAGATGGATTCATCCGAGTTGCAGAGAATAAAGACCTTCTACCATCAAAACAGGGACACCATCATCGGCTTAGGCGAAAGGATAGGCGACTTCTGGGTCCCATCGAGAAAATCTTCCATAAGACACACGATCAGGAGTGAAATATTGAAATGAAGAACGCCTACTTGATAGTATCATCTATCTCCTTCCTGACGAACATCGTTCTATGCGCATTCATTCTGTACAAGAACCCGAGGAACAGGATAAACCAAGTCTTCAGCCTCTGGGCCTTCTCAGTCGGCGTCATCTGTCTAGGAGACTTTCTAAGAAAGACGAGCACCACTGAGACTTCTGCGATTCTATGGAGCAAATTCATGCTCTTCGGGGTAGCGCTCTTGACGCCCACTCTCTTCCATTTCGCCCTGCTGTTAAAGCCTAAGACGACGATAAAGTTCAGGTACTTTACCCCGATATATCATGTTCCCAGCGTCGTGATGATGTCCTTGTTGTTTACATCTTTGCTGGTCAGCGACGTCGAGTATTTTGACTGGAGATACAGCATCACCTGGGGCCCCCTCATGGGCGTCTTCGGGGCCGTCTTCGCAGCATACATGATGGCGGGGATCTATGTCTTGATGAAGAAGGTTTGGTCGAAGAAACCCGAGAAATACCTCTTCTTCGCGTTCGGGGCCTTCGTGGTGATTGGCCTCGGACTAAACTTCGTGCCTTCATTGGATATAGAAATACCGACCATCAGCCCGTTGGCCATGTTCGCCTCGTCCCTCTTTGCATACCTGGTGATAAAAAACAAGTACGTGATCATTTCGTTACCCGAGAGCGACCTAGAGTCTGAGTTGAAGTACGACATCTCACCGGCTCAAACCTGCCTCATAATGGAAAACAAAGTCGAACTTAGTTACTCCGTGTTCGTGGACCAGGTAACCCACGGTAAGGCAGGGTTGATTCTAACACGTAGCTCCCCTAAAAAAATTAGAGAAAGATACGAGTTAGTCAAGACCCCCATTTTCTGGCTCTCTAACATAAAAAACGAAGGAAACGTAAACGATCTTCAAGATTTAACGTTCATCCTATTATCGTTCCTAGAGACGAAAGAAAAAAATAAGGTGGTTTTACTTGACGGTATAGAGTACCTAGTAACTCAAAACGGGTTCCTGAACACCTTGAAGGCGTTGCACTTCATAAACGACTACGTCATGAAAAACGAGGCCATCATGATTGTACAGCTCTACCCATCTATACTAGAAGAGCAACAAATCCAGCTGTTACAGACAGAGATGAAGGCATACAGACCACCGGAGAGTGTGGATGTTTATACGGAGGAACAGCCAATTGAAGCCAGTTGAAACCGTTCTAAACATCAGAATAATGGAAACGAAGTTTACCTATCAATCCTTCATAAATCATTTTAATTTATATATCAATCTTAAACCAAGCACCAAGGGTAAAGAGAATGCAATTTCTTATTGATTCGAACACCATTTTATACGTGCAATCAGTATTAACATTCATTTCAATATTATTTTCATCATATTATTTAATATGGTATTATTTTAACTCACATAAAAAAGTGGAACCATTATTACTAATTGGTGCATCTATATGGAACATATTTTATATTTTGGATATAACTAGTTTAAATTATTACCTAAAGAATATTTATCTAAAAATGAGTTTTATCGGCAAAGCTACCTTTGGATCACTAATTTTCATTTACGTGATATTACAGTATAATAAAGATTGGTTATCAAAGAAACATGGTTATACATTATTAATATGCAATATTTCCTTTTTAACATTTTTCTTTACAAACGATTATCATAAACAAGCATGGACATACTCCGGTTTAAATGGCATAGCTAATGTTTCCTTGATAAGTATAAATTATAAGTTCGGATATTATCTCATTCTAGGATTTAATTATATTTTAATAGGGATTTCATTAATGTTACTATCTGCAATGATAATTAAATCTATTGACAGGGATAAAAGCCTTTTAGTTCAACCCGTCTTACTATCTTGCATCTTGTTTTCTAGTATATTCTATAATTTTTTTGCTCCCCACAAGGTCATTGATTATACACCGTTGAGCTTCATCATATTTAGTCTACTTATTTCGATAAAAAAGACGGCGAATAACAGCATCATTGAAATCTTCAAGACATCCCGTGAAGTCATCTTCGATAGATTAAACGACGCGATAATTCTGATGGGTGAAGAGGGGGAGGTGCTTGAGATGAACAGCTACGCTAAGAACGTGTTTGCTAACGAGGAGCAGTTCAAGGACACGATCGATGATCTGATGAACCTAAACGACGACTGGAGTAACCTGTGGGTGAGATACTGGCATACCGGCCTCGAGAGAAGCGAGATAAACTTCAATGATCGAATATTCGAGGTCAACGCCTCCCCGGTGCTCAACTGGCGTGGCGAAGCCACGGCCCAGATTCTAACCCTTAAAGATATTACAGAGAGGAAAAATCTCGAAAGATCCTTGAGAAGCTACTCCGAGCGCCTCGAGGCACTGGTCGAAGAGAGAACCAAGAAACTTCAGAGGGCTGAAAGGCTGGCTGGCATCGGCGAGACGACGGCAATGGTTGGCCACGACCTCCGAAACCCCTTGCAGGTGGTCACCGGTATTTTCGATATATTGAAGGATAACATAAAGACCGATCAGGATGTCGTTATGATAGAGAGGATTGAGAGAAACCTTAACTACATGAACAAGATAGTGTCGGACCTTCAATCCTATGCTAAGCCGTTAAAACTAAGTCTCACCGAAATAAACTTCCACGAATACATAAAGAAGATCCTCGCTAACTTGAACATTCCAGAAAACATCGAGATAGTGATCGACATGCCCCCTGCTACAGAGCTTCACCTTGATCAGGGTCTGTTTGAAAGGGTGTTGAACAACATAATAACGAACTCGATACAAGCGATGCCAGACGGAGGGAAAATTATCATAAAATGTGAAGAAGAGGACGACAACTTCGTCATCCAGATATTGGATCAGGGCGTCGGAATGCCAGAGGAAGTGAAGGAAAAGATCTTCACCCCTCTGTTCACGACGAAGGCGAAGGGAACGGGGCTGGGGTTAGCCGTCTGCAAGCGCATAGTGGAGGCACATAACGGTAGAATCAGTTTCACATCAGTTCTGGAGAAAGGAACGGTTTTCACGATAAAACTGCCCATCAACTTCACATCGGCTCTTGATGGATCCATGTTGGAAGAAATACGAACCCAAGCACCGTCTAACGAAGAAGTTCTGTAAATGCCACATTCTCTATTCTCCAACTCCTCTATGTGAGGGAGATAAATGGTTCATCGACACCACACTCACCCGACTTTCCATCTAACTAGCTATGGTTTAGGTAATATCGAGGTTCTTAGCCTGCATAACCAAATACATAGAGACGCCTGCACGCGCAGACTGATGTCGATTTTATTCACACACTAATAAACAAAAGGAGACGAGATAGAGGTTGACTAGGAAGAAAAAGGATGAAGACAGAGCTCCCCGAAACAGCGCATCAAGAGAAGAAAAAGGAGCCTGAATGGATGACCCAGTTCATCTACACTGCCACCCACGAGCTGAAGAATCCGTTAACCTCCATCAAGGGCTACGTGCATCTGATCCGGACACGCCTGAACAAGAGGCAGGAGGACCAAGACCTAGACGAGTTAAGGAAGATGGTCGACGTCGTGGCCAAGAACACTGAGCGGATGGAGGCCCTGGTAGACGACGTCCTAGTAATGAGGCGCATTATCGACGGTAGGTTGGAGGTGTCCATGTCAAGGCACAACGTGGCCGAGTTTCTCAATTATGTTGCAGAGGAGATGAGGCCCATCCTGGATGAGAAGAGCCAACGCCTACAGGTAGATTCTAGGGTAGAGACACTGGTTTTCGGGAGTCAACATCTCGCACAGGTTCTCCAGAGACTCATCCATAACTCATCCAAGTTCAGCCCCAAAGGCTCAACCATATGGCTTCAGGTAGGGAAGATTGACGATGCTGTAAGGTTTAGCGTCACCGACGAGGGCATCGGTCTAAGCCATGAGGATTTATCCAAGCTGTTCAAGCCCTTCCCAAAAATAGAAAAGCCCTGTTCCTACCAAGGGACAGGGCTGGGTCTATGCATCTGCAACGGCATAGTGGAGCTTCACGGCGGGAGGATGTGGGCCGAGTCTCCAGGCAGAGGCGGTGGCTCCGCCTTCTTCTTCACCATACCGGACAATAACTCCCCGTAAAGATAGCCGTTTTGTGATAAACTGACTGAGTCTAGCCGGCAGCGAATATACATACTTGTCAATGGAGCAGGGTGTTGAAGATAATTTGTGCCATCGGATAGGTGTGAGTCAGCGTTATGGCTCCGAGAAGTAGTGTGAATGTTCGATAATCTTTAAAATATTTTCTTCTGGGTAAGGCGTGATACGGATGGAGGCGGAGAGCCAGGTAACAAACGCTGTACTAGGCATGCGTCTCCCCGGGGTCAGCAACAAGAAGATACTGGTAGTAGACGACGATCTAGACATCAGGAGCCTGCTTAAACTAGTCTTCAGCGACGAAGGCCACAACGTATTGCTGGCCGAAAACGGTGAGGAAGGCATCCGCCTGGCCCGCACCGAGCGCCCAGACGTCATATTCCTAGACCTTCTTATGTCGGGCCTCAGCGGCCTAGAGGTCTGTAAGATACTCAAGAACAACCCCGTCACCGAGGACATACCCGTGGTGGTTATCACCGCCTACAGCCGAAAAAGCGACATCCAGCTGATAAAGGATGCAGGGGCGGACTGGTTCGTCAAGAAGCCCTTCGACAACAAGAGGCTGCTGGATCTGGTGGCGAAGATCATCTACGAGGACAAGGAAGACGCAGGCTCTCCGATCATGTTCGGCGCGGACATGACTCCAGAGTCTTATCTGATGTCTATGATCCACGCATACGTGGATGAGTCTATGAAGCTCTTCCCGAGTGGGTTAAACAGCAAGATGCTGGACGGTTACTTCAAGGCTTTCGTTCGTTTCTTCAACCTGCCGGTGCTCGTGGAGGACTCCGGAAGGGTGCCTCTGGAGGAGTTCGGCCGCATCTTCAATCTCCCGGCTCTCGTGGAGGACTCCGAGAAGGTGCGCCTAGAGGCCGTGAAGTCCAAGTACATCGACGTCCTCAACGAGATGGGGTTCGCGGATAAGCTCGTGTTGATTGAGGACCCTGAAATGTACATTTTCCAGGTGATAGGATGCAAGTACGCCGAAAACTATCACCACTGCATAAAGAGCGGCAGCTTCCTGTGCCCCCTCGCCTTGTTCGTGGGCGCCCTCATCCACTCATACATGAACTCTCGAATCCACATATCCAAGACCGTGCTAAGGAGGGGGGGCTCCATCACGGTGTACAAGAAGCTGAGGGTCAAGCTCAAGGACTATAAGACGAAGCCCGGTTAAACCGCGTCCGGTTCTTTCCCTTATCCGAGTTCCTTCTCTATCTGGTCCACGTCATGGGGAGGGTACCCCGAGTAGTATTTACTCACGTAGCAGTAGACGTCGAGGGATTCAAGGTACTGGCTTATTCGATGGGCCCAGCGACGGTTCCTCTCCGAGGCGTTTAGTACCGGTTGGTCTAGTGTTAATAATCTATAAAAGGAGAGTATATCATGTCTCCACCTTATTTATATCGATTCTAACACGGTAGTCCATGTATGGACGGAGAGAGAAAGGTGACGGCGTCCCCGGACGACGGCATGCTGTACGACTCATCGGTCAGAGCTCTGAACGGCAAGGACCCCTTCTCAGAGGCGTCGAAGATATTGCTGGACATGGACGAAGAGGGCTCACCCAAGGCGACACGTGTGAGAAGAAGGGGTTCCCGTGAATGCCTTGACCTCCTTTCTCGTCTAGTCGAGGACACATAGATAGGTATACGGCCACAAGAAACTGGGCCTCTCTTCATTCTCGAAAAGTCGTTCATGACGCCGCGTGTTCGCCTCGCGGCTCTTCTCCATGCCCCTTTATGTCGTAGACGTGGAGCTGGGAGACCTTGGTTCTCTCTTCGAACTCGTTCATGATCTTGGATACGGCGGAGACGAAGTATCCTAGGTTGAGCACCGAGACCGCGGCACATGACATCAACGTCAACTGGTAGGTGTTCGATAACGACACAGCCGGGAGACTGATGTCACCAAGCAGCTGGGGGTTCATGGCTGCGCCTACAACGCAGAGTATGACGGCGACGCCGGCTATGAACACCTTCATCATGTCGTATTCGAGCGCACCGTGAACCCCTGGGAGATAAGAATAATGGATGCCTGATCGAGTTCAGGCTTCACGACGCAGCGTCCATGAAGAAAAAGGAGGGGTTTCAGAGCCCCGGGAGGCGTTCAGTGTTAAATGAGTGTGGAAACGTTTACTATTTAGCCGACGTCATAACAGGATTCCTTTACCACGCCCTTGGAAACCCTCGCCGAGTTCTACAAGGACTGGCGGGACCTAGTGTAGTTCCTCAAGTACGACTCGTTGAAGGTGGAGCTACTGCAGAAAGGATCCTTCAAGCGTTACCTAGCCAGGCAGCCGGTGATATACCGAGTAGACAGGTTCCATTTGAGGGATGAAAAGCTGTATCTCCTGCTTTCCCGATAGGACGCCAAGTATGATGACGTCTAGGAATTAGTAGTCACGGGCAGCATGGAGCCCCTTAATTGAACGTCCGCCATCTAGGCGTCTTACATTTAACTTTTCATATGGGTAGTCAACCCATGTAGACGTCTATGAACATGAGCAGAAGCCCAAATAGGATAATCACGAACCAAGCCTGTCCGAGCACGCTGCCTTCCTTTATGTTTACACGGACGCTGTGATGGCCTACGCCGCCCATCAAAAGCAGGGCTAACCCGAGGAGGACCGCGGCCACGCCGACCAGGAGTATGTGTCCCATCAAGCCACACCCTCGGGGGACAGTATAAAGGGTTTAAGCAGTTCTCTGTAGAGGGCTTGGGTGGACGTGGAAACCTGAAATAATCAAAGAGCCCCAGCCAACGAAAAGCCAGCGTAAATAAAAGGGAAAAAAGGTGGAAGTCAGGCTGACTTATAGTTAGCGTAGAGGTCTATGAACGCCAGGCCGACGACCACGTTGAGAGCCGCGTCCAGCAGGTTTGATACATATGGAACGTAGGTGATCACGAACGACCCTACTATCGAGACCAGCAGGATGAGCAGCACGTCCCCAAGGTCGGCCCTCAGCACATCCAATGACTTGGAGATGGCGTCCGTGAGGCCGGTCTCGTCCATGACCATCACCACGAACATCAGTATTACCACGGGGATCAGTATTATGGTGACGGACATCAGCCCACCCACTATGGCCGCTACTATGAAATCCACGAACCGGCCCGTGACGTAGTTGACGCTCTCGCCCAGGTCCAGCGGCTCGTTCATGTAGGCGTCCCGAGACATGTCGATGGACGCGAAGTTGAGAACGAACGCTATTATGGACGCCGCTATGGAGAGCAGCGTCGCCGTGAAACCCATCGAGCCCATGGTGGCCCAGTATATTAAGGCCCCTATCACGCCCGCCAGCACGGCTGGCACGAAAACCATGGGCTGCGAAGCCGCGACGTTGAACCCGATGGTCAGGTGCTCCACGTAGCTCCTCTTCCTCTCTCCGGCGGCCGAAGGCTCTCCTTCAACCGGGTCCAGACTCGCCCCGCAGTTGGTGCAGAACCTTGAACCATCGATGATCTCGCTGCCGCATTCGGGACAAACATTTTTCTTCTCCGACAAACCCTTTCCCGATACATAGTTCTCAGTAACTATACAAGTAGTCTTCGCTTCCAGCTTATGCAGGGCTTCATCAAACGCAGCTAAAAGGCTTACAAGCGTTCGACCACGGGCCTAAAGTTTGAACTGGCTGAAGAACGTAGAACAGACGAAAGATAGGACGCCCAACACTAGGAAAGGCGCCATAAGCACATTTTCGAGGCCCCATTCCGCGGCGGAGCCCATCAGTGAACCCATTGAGACCAGCAGAAGCGCCCTATGCAGCTTGGCCCCGAGGCGCACCAGATCCCTGATCCGTTGCAGCCTCAGCCTCCAAGCCCCGGTCGCGTACTTCACCGCCTCCCTGTGGAGCCTGAAAAGGTCTTCGCTGTAGGCGTAGGCGCCTGCCTCGTTGACCCTCGATATGATGTCACCGTCTGCCTCGACGACGGTCACCGCCAAAACCGTGGAAGGCGTCGCGGTGACCACCTTTATGGCGTCGAAGACCCTGAAGTGGATCAAGACCTCCTGCCTCCCTTCGGGGGTGAAGAACTGTTCCCGTAGCTCTCGTAGCCTCCCCAGCAGGCCCACGTCGCCCGGGGCTGCCAACGAGGAAAGCCTCGACTCGAACCCTTGGACCACGCCCACGACGGCTCGCTCGCTCAGCGCGTCCAGCGACGGAAGCACTATCAGTATGCTCCCGTATCCGTCGAAGGAGACCGAGAGCCTGCCGTCGCTTACGCTGAACGAGTCGATGTACGTCAACTAGGGTCCCTTGAGGAGAAGGTTGATGGAGGCTGCATCACGTCTAGACGGTGGAAAGCAGCTCCTTGAGGTCGCCGGCTATCTCCACCAGCGTCGTAAGGAATGTCCGCCAGTTCTCCATCGCCATGGCCACGTTCTCCTCATGTACCTCTAGGATACGCTCGTTGAGCTCCACGGCGTTGCCCTCGGTGTCCATCACGGGTAGCTTGACGATTATGTCGCCGTCGATCTCGATGATCGTCTTGGCCGCTATCCCCTCCTCCTTTATGTCATAGACCTCGGCCCCCGTGGACTTCTTTTCGATTTTAGTCACTGAGCCTATGGTCGTGACCACGGTCAGGGTGCCCAAGTCCTCACTCACCGCCTTGAAGACCTCGACGAGCTTCTTGCCGAACTCTCCGAAGATCTCCTTCACGTTGAACTCACTCAACAAACAACACCGTTCGATAATTGAATCCTAAGTTATTATAATTATCTAAAGGGGAAGGCGTCGCTGAGGCACCGTCTGCTTTATGCGGAGACCAAGCCCATATAATGTAGGTGCACCAATTGCCGGGATACCGTCACCCCGAGCCCCTGTTCAGATACGCGATAGTGTCCGACACCCACATCAGGCCGCCCGACGAGAGCAGCAGCCCGTGGAAGACCAACCTCCTCACCAACGACCGGGCTAGGTGGGTCGCCGAGCAGGTGAACAGCCACCAGCCGGACCTGGTGATCCACCTAGGCGACGTGGTCCACCCGGTGCCCCATCTGCCCACCTACGGCTCCGCGTCGAAGGTAGCCAAAGAGATTATGAGCAGGATCGAGGCGCCCCTCTACTACGTCCCCGGGAACCACGACGTCGGCGACA
>CAZEMD010000008.1:0-7079 GCA_964513225.1 uncultured Candidatus Bathyarchaeia archaeon
AAAACCTGACTATAACGGAGAACCTCAGGATGGCGGGGTACGGTTTCCCGAAGGAGCAGCGGAACGAGAGAATGGAGGAGGTCCTTGAGGTTTTCCCGATACTGAAGGACTACGTCAACGACACGGTGAAGGTCCTCAGCGGCGGCATGAGGCAGATGCTCGCCACCTCCATTGCCCTCATGAGGCGGCCCAAGGTCATGATGTTCGACGAGCCCACAGCGAGCCTCGCCCCCAACCTCGCCGAGGAGGTCCTCGACAAGATATTCGAGATGGAGGCGCAGTTCGACATCACCGTGGTCTTCGTTGAGCAGAACGCCGCCATGGTGCTGGAGAGATGCGACACCGCGTACCTCATCGTCAACGGCAGGAGGGCGTACGCGGGGGACGCCAAGAAGCTGCTGAACCACCCCAGGTTCGGCCAGATATTCCTAGGCGTGGAACAGTACGAGGAGCCGCCCACGCCCCAGGTCTAACCTTTTAACCCGCTCTTCAACCATTCATACCTGGTCCGGATCAGGAATTGGAGCTCAGAGAGCTGGTGTTCCCGGCGTATAGGTGGCGCGTCAGGGTCTACTCTATTTACCTTTTCGTCTTTTTCGACTACCTCCTCACCGGCCTGTTCATCGAGGGCTTCGGCGAGGAGGCCAACAGGGCGGTGAGGGCCTTCATGGTGGGCCTGGACAGCGTCCCCGTGGGGCTCGCCGCCTTCACGCTGGCTTTCTACGGCCCCGTGTACGTGGCGCTGTGCTACCTGTCGAACACGGACTGGAGCAGGGTGAGGGAGGCAGAGTTCTTCGACTCCCTGGCCACACGCATCCGCCCCCTGTACGACGTCGTCATCGGGTTAGGCGTGGCGGCCAGGCACTTCGACGGAGGCATGAGCTGGGTTTACCCCCTGGAGAGCGGCCTCTGGATACCCGTGGGCTTCGTCCTCTACCTCACGCTGGTGCACTTCGGCACCATGTTGTATGAGCTGGGGAGGTGAGATTCAAACCCAGCGGGGCCTCCTCAGGACGACGTAAAGCCCCACCAATGCCAAGGCGGCGGCCGCGTACAAGGAGACGGGCTTGTTTTCCCCGCCTTCAGGGGCGTCCATCGGCGCCGCCTGTATCTGAACCGTCGCTTCCTGGGCTTCGTCCAGCAGGGGTCTCTCTATCCTCGTTTCCTCGTACCCCGGTCTGGCGACCGTGAGGTTGTAGCTCCCCGCCTCCAACCCGGTTAACGAGGCAACGCCGTGTTCATCGGTCGTCGTGGAAGCGGCCTGCTCCCCGCCGTATCTGGTCAACGTGACGGACGCCTTGGCCACAGGCTCCCCATCCGAGTCGATGACCGTCACGTCAAGCTCGCACATCATGGGCTTGAAACGTATCTCGTCCTCGTAGTCGCAGTTCATTATCTCCGCCCATCCCTCGTCGAGGTAGAACAGGAACCTGAAAGTCGAGTCCGATACGCGTACCCTGGAGTCGTCGTAGAGGAGTATCTCGATCATGGTGCAGCCGTCCACGCGTCCAGTCGACCCGTCGATGAGAAACAGGTAGCAGAGCTGGGACCCGTTGACGCTCGCCACGGTCTCGTTGAGGCAGTGGAGCGCCCAGAGGTACGAGCCCGTGATGCTCACCCGGGACCCGTTCTCGCATATCACGTGGGTCCTCCTGAGCTCCGAGTCCACCATCGTCAGGCTCGCGTTCCTCACCCGGAGGTAGAACATGTTGTCAACGGCCACCACGCTGCTGTTGTGGAGCTCCATCGAGGCGCCCTCCTCCACCAGTACGCCGTGCTCATAGTACCCCGAGTGGTTGAACACTATCTCCGTGTCCACGAGGACCAGCGTGGCCCCGCTCCTCACCACTATGTCCCCCTGAGGCTCCAGGTGCTCCCCCCGTATCGTGTGTGTCCCATCCTCCACCACGATGTCGGGGCTCGACCCCGCGTAAGCCACCGCCATCAAATACAAAAACAAGGCAGCCAGTAACAGGGCGGCCCTAGCTTCCCATCCATGCGCTGGCTTCATAGGTCTCTGTCTCCCGTTGAACAGGCGGCTGTATTACTCTCTCTTCTCTTGTTTAATGATTCTTTAAATATTCACGTCTTTTTGAGTAGCCTAGATGGGCGGGTCCACACGAAAAACAAGCCAATCCAAGGCTGCGGCCTTCATCATCGTCGCCCTCTGCCTCTGGCCAGCCCTAGCCGCGTCCGTGCCCATCTCCAACGGCTCCCCGACGCCCAGAAACCACACAGTCATCGACGAGGACACCGCCCTAGCCGGCCTCACCCTGGAAGGTGACTCGATGACGGTGGTGAACTGCAGCCTGGAAGTCGAGGGAGGGGTGACGGTCACGGGGGGCGCCCGTCTCACCCTCCGGAACGCCGAGGTGAGGCTCCTGGAGCCGGCGGCGGGCGGCTTCTGGTTCGACGTCCAAGGCAACTCGTCCCTGGAGATGGTGAACGTGTCCATCGAGACCGCCTTCCTCACGGGCTTCAACATGAGGGTCTCCGACTCGGCGGCGCTGACTTTCCGGGGCGTCTACTCCATGGACTGGAGCGGTGTCACCGGCCGGGGAGGCTCCACCGTTGCCGTCATGGACTCCACCTGCTGGTCCACCTTCAACATGGGCGACAACAGCGCCCTCAACGTGTCGGGTTCAAGGATCTACGCCGTCAACGTCACCGACGGCGCCGAGGCCCGCCTAGACGGCGTCTACGCCACCACCGCGTCCGTCTCCGGCGGCGGCCTCCACATCCACAACTCGACCCTAAGCTCCGAGACCAGCGGGCTCCACATTGGCCTCAGAGACGCCACGCTCACCCTCCGGGGCTTCCCCGCCTCGCCCACCGGGATAGATTACTGGCACCTCGACGAATGGTCCCTGAGGGAGGAAGGCGCCCTCAACGTCACCCTAGACGACGTCTACCTCAGGAACATACGGCTCGACGTGGACGGGGGAGACGTGGAGGTCATCGACGTTGAAGCACCGCTGGAGATCACATGCGGCGGCGACTCGTTGACGGTCACCGGCTCCGCCATAAGAGTCGTCAGGCTGGAGCGTGGCTGCGCCTTGGCCGCCGTGGACGTCTCCCTCTCCCGGCTGGAGACGCGGGCGACGTCGTCGGCCGTGTTGAGCGGGGCGACGGTTCAGAGATCGGAGTCCCATGACCGCAGCGTGGTCACGTACACCTCATCCACGGTGGCCTCGCTGAGCTGCGGCGACGCCGCGGTGGTTCTCATGTGCGGCTCGCCGCTGCCGGAGGATCTGCTGGTGGGCGGCGACTCGGCGGTGGTCCATTTTTCGCGGCCGGTCTCCGCCGCGTTGCTGGGGTACGACGCGGGGGAGGGGGCTCTGGACGTGGAGCTCGACGGGGTTCAGGCGGAGGCGGAGTTGACCGTGGTGCTCGACGGGGACAGGGTGAGAAGGGGGGAGCTGGGTGTGCTGCTGGACGGCGAGCCGGTGGACCACGGTGTGTCCGACGAGAAGGGGTTGAGCTATGTCTCGTCCCGGGTGTCTCCGGGTGTTGGCCGTGTCTCCGTTGTTCTGGGGGCTCCGCCCCCCGAGAGGGTTCCTTTCCTAGATACGCTTGTGGGGCGGCGTCTGGTTACCTTATTATTGGTATTGTTACTAGTTGTCTTCGTGTTGTTGACCTGGAGATGAGTTTGAGGGTGCGCCGTGGATGCATGTGGGTCTCTCTGGTGTTGTTGTATGCCGTCGCCTTCTCGGCGCCTGCCGCGCTGGGCTGTACCACGGTGCTCGCGGCGGGGAACGCCACCGTGGACGGCTCCATCATCGTCGCGAAGAACCGGGACCTCTCCGAGTACGAGGTGCAGTGGCTGTACAGGGCCCCTCGCATGAGCCACGCACCAGGGGAGACAGTGGAACTGCAGTACATAGTGATCCCTCAGGCGGAGGAGACGTACGGCTGGGTGGGCTCCAAGTCGTACGACAAGAAGTGGGGAGTGGGCATGGGCATCAACGAGTGGGGCGTGGTGGTGGCGGACAACGACGCGCCCACCAGGGAGCCCCTGAGGGGGGAGTCGGGGCTCCACGACAACGACGTTTGCCGGCTGGTGCTGGAGCGCTCCAGGACGGCCCACGAGGGGGTCCTGCTCGCCGGCTCTTTGATCGAGGAGTACGGCCACTCCTACGTAGGGCAGATATACTGGATCGTTGACCCGGGTGAGGCTTGGATCGTGGAGTGCGCCGGGCGCCACTGGGCGGCCGTCAGGGTGACGGACGGCGTAGCGGTGAGGGCTAACCAGTACCAGATAACCACGAGCTGGGACGAGGGGAGCGGCGACCTGGTGGAGTACGCGTTGGGCAGGGGCTGGTGCGAGTCGGCCGACGAGTTCAGCTTCGCCGAGTGCTACTCCAAGGAGGGGTACCCGTACAGAAGCTCCCAGACCCGTGTGGAGCGGGCGCTGGACCTTCTCGAAGGGGAAACCGGTGGGCTCACCCGGGAGGACCTGATGACGGTGCTCATGGACCACTACGAGGAAACCCACATGTACAGGTCGCCCCACGGAAACGACATGTACAGGACCATCTGCAGCGGGAGGACGGTGTCGGCTATGGTGGCCCAGCTGGAGCCAGGTCTACCGCCGGGGATGCAGGTCATGTGGTACTGCATGAGCAGCCCCTGCGTTGGCGTGTTCATGCCGGTTTACGCCAACGTCTCGGAGATACCGGAGCCCTACCTCGCCGGGAAGGGGCCCGAGGACCCGTCGGGTTACGACGAGGGGTCCGCGTGGTGGGTCTACAAGATGCTTCAGGTGTCCGTGGACGAGGACTACGATGAGCGGCGGCCGCCCGTCAGGGAGATGTGGGACGGTGTCTACGCCGCCGCTTCCTCCGAGGTGGAGGAGATGGAGGGGGTTCTCCTGGCGCTTTACGGGGACGGTGCGGCGGCGGAAGCCAGGCGACTCATGGACGAGCTGGTGGAGGCGAGGCTCGTGGGGTGCTACGAGTCGGCGTTGGAGACGGTGAACGGGTTCATGGACGAGGAGCCCGTGGAGCCGGCGGAGGAGGATAAGACGCTGGTATACATGGGCCTCGCGGGGGTGCTGCTCGTGGTCGGCGGCGTGCTACTCAACTACATCATGAAGATCGGGAAGAGTTGACGTTGCTTGATGCTTCACGCACGCGTCCAAGGTAGATGGGTTTACCCTCTTGACCTGTAGAAGCCATATATTTGTAGGGTCCGGTCAAGGACGCTAAACGTCCAGTAAGGGCCGTCTTCTGCGGACCTCCTGCAGCTTTGGAGGAGCGACCTCGGCGCCGCATCTCATGCAGACGCAGGCGTTCTTCTCGTAGTCCATCTCGCAGAAGCCCCCGCATTTGGGACAGAACATCATGGACAGGGCTCCCCCAACGCACAGTATATTTATTCCCGACATAAAATATAGACGCCTATATAGAAAATATTGTGATGGGCTACGGCCGTCCAGGCGGCTTACAGCTTTTCCACGCCATAAAATCCTTGACGTGAAGGGCGCCGCATGGGACGTGCGTGAGACCCCGTTCTATATCATAGATACAGACCCAGAATACATATTCAAAAAACCGATTTTTAATAAATTTACGCCAATTTTTACCCACTTTTTAGCTCAAAACGAAGGTATAAATAATAGTTATGTTATATTTTTTACAAAACCGGTGCTCGGTATGTATGGAATGTTCCAGATCATTCCACAGTGTTCTTCATATAATGGGAATATATCCAAATATACCAGTGCAGCGGTAATGAAGCCTAAGCTAATCGCCATGATAATGGTTCTGCTACTAGCGGCGGCCCAGTATGCCCCATTGGCATACGCCGCAGAAGCCGACCATGGCGATTACACAGACGTAGTCTACGAAGAGATCAAAGCCGCAGCTGAAGCGAGGCGGGACGAACTTCTGTACCTCCTTGATTTGGAGCTCCCGCCGGAGATCCTGAAGAAACTGGAGGAAACGCTCTATACCATGGACGAGGCTGAGGAGACGGTGGACACTCGGGAGGCCACCGAACTGTACATCTACGCCTTGAGACTGTTCAGGAACACTTGGCAGGAATATATTAACTACAACCCGGAGGGGACCGTTGAAAACCTTGAAGACATAGATGAAGACGACAAACCCTCGCCCGAGGAATCTGAGCCACCGAAAGGCCTTGAGGAGGAAATCAAGGAAACTAAGGAGAAGCGTCTGATAGAGATCCAAGAAGAGATCCTTGGGAAGATCACCGTGTTGGGCGAACACGTAGAAGAGCTGAAGGGCTACCTGTCCGATGGAGACTCGAAGGTAGTGGAGACGGCTTTAGATAAAGAGTTAAAGAAACTTGAGAAAATCATGGACAAAGTCAGCGAAGGCGAATACGACGGCGCCATCGACGAGCTCATGGTGACGGAGTTCGAGATAGAAGACGATGTCGACGAGATGGATGACAAGGAAGCGGCTAAGACTCTGAAGATGGTAGAGAGCCTCCTGTTCCAGATCCAGAAGATGGAGGAGAAGCGGAAGAGAAAGGCCGAAGAGGGTGAGGACACCTCCGAAGAGGATGACACAATCGATGATGTGAACGAGGAACTCGATGAAGTAAAGAAGGAGTTCAAGGATAAAGCCGATAAGGCAAAGCAGAAAAACGACAGGGACAAGAAGGACAAGGAAGACAAGAAGGACAAGAAGGACAAGAAAGACAAGAAAGACAAGAAAGACAAGAAGGACAAAGACAAGTAATATAATAACTTTTAACTAAACTAATAAACCATCCATGCATAAAAGATGTTTCATGCAGGAAAGTAGTTACATCTATTTAGATTCTCGAAAGGATAGCTACAGAATTATAGAATCAGCTAACGAAATTTCATAATCGCATAGAGTTGTTTTCGTTTACACCAGACCAAAAAACGTATCAATGGACGCCGGTGATCTTGAGTAACCGGAAAGTGAAGCAATGCCCACCGTAAAAGCGGATCAGCTCAGGGACTTCGGGTCCCGGATATTCAAAGGCCTCGGAGTGCCGAACGAGGACGCCGAGCTAGTGTCAGACCTGCTGGTCGAGGCCAACCTCACGGGCTTCGACAGCCACGGCGTCATCAGGATACCCAT
>CAZEMD010000008.1:7179-19462 GCA_964513225.1 uncultured Candidatus Bathyarchaeia archaeon
TGCCGCCCATGGTGCTTGACATGGCCACCTCGGTGTGGGCGAGGGGCAAGATCATGGTGCACCTGGCCAGGGGGGAGCCGCTGCCGGAAGGCGTCTTCATGGACCCCGACGGGAACCCCACCACGGACCCTGGCTGGTACACCAAGGGCGGCGCCCTCCGCACCCTGGGGGGCGACATAGCGGGCTACAAGGGGCTCGGGCTCAGCCTGCTGGTGGAGATGCTCACCGGGGCCATGACGGAGGGCGGCGTCTCCAACAGCGAGGAGTACCGGTCGAGGCCGTTCTACGGCGGGAACGGGATATTCATGATGGCGATAGACGTGGGGCAGGTCACGGAGCTAGAAGCGTTCAAGAGACGCGTGGACGGCCTCCTCAGGTCGGTGAGGTACTCGCCGGCGGCGCCGGGGTACGACGAGGTGCTGATACCCGGGGAGCCGGAGAGGCTGAAGAAAGGGAAACGGCTTAGAGAGGGAATATTCGTTGAGGACAAAACCTGGGGAGATCTCACGGCTCTGGCAGAAGAGCTAGGCGTTAAACCCCCGGTTTAACCTCATTTACAAGCTGATCTCTTTTAATTTTTGGCGCAGCGGAAGGATTTTGATGTGGATATGACCCATGAAAAAGTACTAGGAGACCATTATCCCATTACCTATCGGGAGATGTTCTTCAGGGCAGCTTGCCATAATATAAACTAGCATGGAAGGATATCGATACTGAGAAGGTCCTGTCTACCTCGTCGCGGGTGGTAGCGCGCAGGCTCCTATGGAAAAACGCTTGGAAGCTAAGGCATCCAAGTGGTATCCGCATCAGTTCCGCAAGCCGCTTAACGCATTCCTCTCCATCCTCTTAAGTTTTCTCTCCCACAACTCCCCCTTCACGCCCCTATACGGCTCACCCCTCTTCAACATATAGAAGATGATCCGCGCCATCTCATGAGCCACCGTCGCCACAGCACTCTTCCCACCCTTCCTCCCCGCATGCCTCTCGTAGAGCCGCCTCATCCGGGGATCATACCGACTAGCCGTGTGGGCGCACTGCACCAGGAGCCACCGCATCCTCCTGTTCCCAAGCCCACCAATGCCACCAACCCAGGTCTTCTCACCGGACTGCCACACCCTCGGAGTCAGTCCCATCCAGCTGCAGAACTGCTTCTCCCCGGTGAACCTGTCAATCGTGACTATCTCCGCCAGGATCAACATCGCAGCGAAGTAATCCACGCCGGTCATGGTCATCAATAGCCGTACCTTGGGGTCATCCACGGCGAGGGCTGCCAGCTTCTTCTCCACGAAGCCGATCTGCTCACCCAGGGTCTCCAGCAGTGCGAGGTCGCTGCACAGGATGGCGTCGTCCATGAAGCCGAGGCTCAGACCCCTCATCCATTTCACGGCCTTCTTGCTGAACTTGGATGGGTAGGGCACCCGGAGGCCATGCTTGTCGAAGAGGGCGTGGATCCGGTTCCTCACCTGGGTCCGGTTCTTCACCAGCCTCAGCCGGTGGCGTAGGATCTCCCGTCGGCTCCTCTCCTCAGCATTTGGAACGTAGCAGATGGAGAGGACGTCCGCCCGGTGCAGCCGGGCCAGGGCCCTGGCGTCGGTTTTATCGGTCTTCACCCGGGACTCGGAGATGAGGCGGCTGTTAGCCGGGCTGGAGAGGGCTACGGGGATGCCGTGATCCTCGAGCCTGTCGTGGATCTGGATCCACAGGTTCCCTGTGGACTCAAGTACAGCCTGTACCTCGCCCCGGATGGTGGTTAGACTCTGAGCGAACTCCTCTATGCCCTCCGGGGTGTTCATGAACCGTTTCTCCTCAAGCAGCTCACCGTCCTCGTCTAGGATGGCTGCCTGACACATCTTTTTATGGACGTCTATTCCCACATACTTCACGGGTGTCACCTCCTGGGTGGCTTGCGGGCGGCACGCTCCTATGGGGTCTCTTGGGACCAGTCGGGTAGCCGCTCGGATTCGGCCCAGTCTGATTGGGGGTCTCGTACGGACCAAGCCCGCGCGGGGCCTAAGCCACCCGTGACACCCTCATCGCTTCCCCGGAAAACGTTTTTCCATACCTGTCTGATTAAATAATTCAGGTTTATTGGGAGAGCCGTACTCCATCATCTTGAGGTACAGATGAAGGGAGCAGGTTCTCCCAAGTTATTGTTCGAGAACCTGGATTTAACTCCCATCCAGCCCATCCTCTGGACAGGACTACACGAGAAAGGCCCCGGAAGACCCGTCGAATACCAGCCCGAATGGGACCTCAAGGCGCTGATGCTCCGACAGCTCCTCCAGATACCCTACATGAAGGACCTCGCCAAACGCCTGAAAAGAAACCCCCACCTCAGACACGCCTGCGGCTACAGGGACAAGGCCCCCACAGAAGCCCACTTCTCCCAGATGAAGAAGCGCATCGGCATCGAGGGCTTCCGCATCATCGAGGCCTGGCTCCGAGGACAGGCCCTCAAACATCGAAGATCCCAGCCACTCTCGGCAGCGGGCCTCGTCCAGGCCGCGTGCATGGACGGCACAGACATACCCGTCTGGAGCAGGGACCCCCACGACACAGGCCGAGGCCTCGGAGACCCCGACGCCCGTGTAGGCCGCGGCAAGAAGGGGTTCAGCCTCGGATACCAGAGCCTCTTCCTCGTGGACATCGAGGGATTCCCGCTGGGCCACGTGGAGGCGCCTCTGAACGTGAACGAGAAACAGCTCGTAGGCAGCCTCCTGGACAGGGTGCTGGGGGAGAGCATCGAGGTGGAGCTTGTGGCCGGGGACAGCCAGTTCGAGTCTCCGCAGATCTTCGAGCTCCTAGAGGGGCTGAGGATAGGCCACGTCATCCCGTGGAGACGTATGAGGCGCAGGGTCAACCCGCCCAGCGTGCTTTCAGTGAAGGATCGTATCGACGTGGAGGGCCCTGAGCACCTCAGGTGCGCCTATCATCGGTTGAGGGCTCCGGCTGAGGGCTTGATCGGCAGGGTGAAGGGCAGGCTGGCTCTTCAACGGCTGACCTGGCAGGGCCTGGAGAACGTCTGCATCCACGTGTGTCTGGTGTTGATGGTGGCTTACGTTGTCTGCATTGCAGCGCACCGTCTGGGTCGGCCTGAGCTGAGGCAGAGCGTGGCCTTCTTCGCGTGAGTGGTTGGGCTGGGGGTGGTCTGGGGTGGTTAGAGGCTGGTGTTAATCGGTTGACTATGAAGACTGGTTCATAGGTGTCTGTGGGATCCTTGTCCAAGCTCTGATGGTGTTCATGGTTTGACGCTGGCGCGTGTAACACTCGGTAGTTTCTTACAGTAATAAAAGACAGTCTACCTTGAGGAGCGTGGATTCACCGTAAGTGCATTAACGTCAAAGATGATGGGCTTGTGGATTTCTCGGCTCCTCCCGAATACTTAGAGGCAGTGAGAGAGCAAAATCCTCTACTAGACAGAATGTGGTCAGCTTGACGAACCATTTTTTTGGTGTCTTAAAATATGTATTTTATACGCGATGTTGAAAAGATAGAATCGAGTCATCGTCTCTCTAGATAAACTTCCTTGTTTCTCACGGAGACCTCAATGGAGTCGATCCCTTTCGCCTTGAGGATTTTAACCAGCTGTCCTCTGAGGTAGTTGGCTTCGAGTTCTGTGCCTTCGACACGTACCATGTTGTTCCCGGAGTCCTGGAAGGCGACTATGATGGGCTTGTACTTGTTTCCCCGTTTACTGGCTCTCGTTTTCCTTTGAGGCTTCTCGTCTACTGGCTAGATGTTGAAGCTTGCATCAGACATCCTATGTTTTAAGTCGATTGTGTGTAAAACTTTTTCGAAGCCTAGGATTTGTGTGCTTTCCTATCGCTGCTGAAGCATTTTCATCGAAAGAATTTTAATGATTAGAATTTATTATTACTACCTTAAGAAAAAATTTTAGAAAAAAATAAATATATATTTTATTATAAAACATAATGTGGGTCTGTGTGACAAAAACATCAATTTATTCTATAAAAAAAATCAGAAATTTAACTTTATAGGTGCTCTGTCTTATGAAGTTGAATTTTAATAATCATAATCATCTAGTTGTTTGTTTACAAAAAGTATTAAATTTAACTTCAGTTGAATCTGAAATTTATTTTTATTTATTAAGAACGGGCGGTATAAATGCATCAAAATTATCATTATATTTTGATAGAAATAGAGTCGAAATTTACAGAACATTAAAAAGACTGGAAAAAATGGGGTTATTAATTAAAACTACATCTAACCCTTCTTTTTATTATCCAATAATTCCTAAACATATAATAAATGATAAGATTAATATGTATTCAACTATTATAAACGATTTAAAGTTATTAAAAAAAATAACTATATATGAAGTTAATAATGAATCTTCAAAAATAAACTTATGGAAATTAGAAAGTAAAAGCTTTTTTTTAAAATATGTGAATAAAATCATCATTAATGCATCTAAGGAAATAATAATAAAATTATCAGAAAATAGGTTGAATTTTTTATATAATACGATATTAAATAATGTTAATATAAATAAAAATTTTTTATATATTACAGTTCATTCAACCAATAGATTTATTTATCCTGATTTGAATATTTATAATTTAAAAGTTGTAAATAAAGATATAGATTTACTCTTTATTAGAGTTGATAATAAAAAATGCATATTAAAATTGTACGATAATAAATATATTAATAGTTTTTTCTATGGTGAATGTAATAATTCATGCGATATATTAAATTTCATAATAGATATTATGGAAGAGAAATATGATGAACGAAATTAGTATAAAAATTATTCTATATTATAATTATTTATACGATAACGTTTAATGAAGAAGATTTTATTAAAAAATTTTATGGAATTTAGTATAAATAATATATTACAATATTTTAATTTAAGTATTAATTTAAAAATACCAAGCATAATATGGAATGAATCTAAAAAATATATTAAAAAATATAGATATTATACATCTCTTATTTCTGGTTTGTTAATAGGATTATTTGGGTTTCCTTGTACAGGTGGTTTGTAATTATCAATAATTGGAATATTATCGAATAATGAAACATATTCAAAAAGAATTTTTTTACTTTTATTGCATAATTTTTTTTATATTCCCAATTATATTTCTATTATTAATAGTAAATAAATTTTAATTAAATAATTTCTCTATTGAAAGTTGGAATAATAAATATAGAAATAAATAAAAAATTATTACTAGTATAATTGCAATTATTATTGTATGTATATATTAATATTTAATAAACTTATATTTTAATTTACTGAACTATATATCATAATTCTCAATTTTTGTTCTAAAAAAAATGTAGAAAATAATAATCCTATGCTACATGCAGTGGATATTATATTTAATCCCATTAAGACATATAAACCAATTGTTGTCATCATTATTAATCCAACTAGGATAGCACCTACAAAAAAACATCTTATATAAGGTTGTTTAATTTTTTTATAATTTATAATTAACTTCCTTACTGAGGGATCTTTTTTATATTCATGATTAATATGAATAAAATTTAATGTAAATGTTAGAATAAAAATAGGAATAGTTATAACCATTATTTTTATTAAATTTAAAGATATTTTAAAATATAGTTCTTTTATAAATAATTGTACCGCTATTAAAAAAATTGAAATACAAAATTGTACAGACATTAATCTTTTCAATTACGTTCATATATAAGAAAAAAAAGAGGTATATAAGCTAATCGCAGTTTTCGTATGGGTCACAGACGCAAGGAGGATAAGAACTGCATCCTGGTACAGACCCACATTCGCCTTCACACCAGCAAATAGAAAGTTCGTTACATATAGAATATCCTGCAGCCATGCATCCGATGTATGCAGCCCAGTACATCGGTGGATAGTAAGACGCTATTGCTGTCGCAAAACCTGCACAACTAACATGAGACGCGATCTCACAAATCCACATGAAAGCTTCATGACAATCCCGTGTTTGGAATTGTGGCATTAATACAGTGACGATAGTGACTTCATCAGAAAACATTAGTAGTTCTTCCTTCCATGGGTCGGTAACTGTTTCTCTAGAACGAATCTTACCTATTACACCGAGGTCTCCTGTTCCAAACGATGCAAAAATTTCTCCTATAAAAACTGAACTGCAGTTACATTTTGGTAAAAACGGTATTTTTACAAATGTAACTTCTAGAAGTCCAGTATCGGTATTAAATTGAATTACTTCGACTGTAGCACTTTTTACATCAGCGAAAAGTCCCCTTGACTCTAGTCTTTCTTCGAGTAACTTATATTGGGTTTGTTTAAGTAGAAATTTAATGGCATCTTTTTGTACTTTTTCCTTTATTATGATTCCTTTTGTTGGTTCAGGTAAATTGGGTTCGTCTGAACAGCCACAATCTGCGATTACCATTTTTGAAGGAATAAATGTGCTTATTATTATAAGCGCAATCATTCCCAGAACTTTTACCCTTTTATTTATGCTTCTCAATTGGACCCAATATGACTCACATTTATAACATTAAAAAAATTTGAAACATTGATTTGAAAATCCTTGTTGCAGTTTTAATGGGAGACTACGAGTGGGAACTGAATAACTAAATGAACTAGAAAAAATTAGCTGGCCTCAAATAGGGAATGTTCACAGGGATACTATCGGTTAACTATTAATCTAGGACAAAATAGGAAAGTTGCTTATGTGCTTGTGTGTTTGCCCTGAGTAAATATCTGGCACACGAGGAGAATTTCTGTATAATGTAGTATTGGTGTTATTTTCGTCAAAAAATCAATATTACGTATGCCTCCTCCAGCTGTTAAGACGTTAAAGGATCTCCTATACTGGCAGTACGCTAAGATCATCTCGGGGTCGGCGGGCCTCGGGAAGTCCAACCACAGGTTCATCATGGACAGGTACAAGAAGCTGAAGAGCGGCGAGATAGAGTGGAGCACATCCATCTGCGAGTGGGTTCATGAGAGGGAGAGTCCCGATATTTGTATCTACTGCGGGGGAGGTGGCCCACTCACGGTGGAGCACATGATCCCCAGGAGCCGTGGAGGCCCCGACCACCCTGATAACGCTGTCTGGGTGTGCGGCAGCTGTAACGCTAGCAAGGGAGATAAGCGGCTTTACGAGTTCTTCATCCTGGAAGATAGAAACAGGCTCTCCAGGATAGCGGAGGGAAAATACCTGAAACTGCTCTACGAAGAGCTTGACAAGCGAGGCCTGCTGGAGGTAGGCAGGGAGAGCCTTGGAGAACTCTGCGAGATCTGTGACCTAGGCCCCAAGTGTCCCGTGGCCAAAGACCTCACGGTGTACTGCCTCGAAGGCGTGTTCACCAAGTAGTTCAGTGTGGAGCGTACTCCATAAACCAATTATGTATCAAGGCACTCTGGGGCGTATTCATGTTTCTCAAAGGCCTCGACTCCTTTGTCGTCATCTTGTAGACGTATCTGGCGGCTGAGATCTTCTCCTTGGTGAGGTACCCCTTTTCCACGAGGTCGTTCACCATCTCCTTTCCCCGCCTCCACGGGATGGCGACCCTGTAGACTATCCTGTTCAGCACCTCCACGCTGTTGTGAACCGCCTCAAGGATCTCCAGGTAATTTTCCGTGGGGGAGCGTATCCTCGCTCTTCGACGCTTCAACAAACGAATAATAAATCTCTTTTAGATATAATTTTTGGCGCAGCGAAAGGTGTGAGCTTGTGTCTCGTTCCAATAACGTTCGTTTATGGTTTGAGTGGGGTTCGAATCCTATTGCAGTGGAGACGTAGCTCCAATGGCTTCCTCGCCTTTAGAGACATTCTGGAGTATTTATAGAATAAGGCAATGCCATTCACGCATTAAACTAATTTTCGGTTTTCACCGAAATTTTCGGTTTTTACCGAAAATTATGATTGATTCCTCAGAGGTAGAGGGTTGGGTGTCTTTGTTTCTTTCACGGCTACAGTAATAGAGCTAGCACATTAGATCAGTGGGGCTTAAACCTTGTATCTAAATAAAAAATTCAATGTCTTTTGGCGCAGCGGAGATGATTCGATGACGATGTTTCCCCTCAGGGCTTTTATTGTTGAGGGGGAGGGGCTTTGGTTTTCTTCACGCCTAAGCGGTTCCCAGCAGTTCCATGAGGAACAGCGCGTATACCTTGGTGTTGTCGATTAGGCCGTCCACGGTCACGTACTCGTTGTAGGTGTGCACGTTCCCTCCACCGCCGCAGCCGTAGCTCACGAAAGCCCTGTCGGGGTACCTCATGTTGTACCACGCGTTGTCGCTTGAGCCGCCGCCCACCGTGTCGTTCAACTTGGGGGTGAAGCCCAGCACCTTGGACACAGAGCCCTGGAGGGCCCCCACCAGTGTGGGGTCGATCTTCGAGACGCTGGGGTTGAACCACCTCTCGGGCACGAACTCCACAGTGGCGTCGAACTCGGGGTCCTCCCGTTTCAGGTCGTCGACCATGGCCCGTATCTCTGCCTCGGTGCTCTCGAACGACTCCACCTGGGGGATGAAACGCCTGTCCACCTGCACGACGCAGGAGTCGGGGACGTTGTTCCCTGTCAGGAAGGCGTAGACCAGGTTTATGGACAGTCTGCCTTTCCCCGTGACCTCGAAGTCCCCTGACTTGAACCTGTCTCTCCTGTTGTTGACGTCCTCCCGTAGCTCCTGGAGCCTGTTTATGAGCTTCACGGCCTTCACGGCGGCGTTTACGCCCTGGTCGTTTCTCCCGGTGTGCGCCGTGTGGCCCCTCACGGTTACCCTGTAGTATGCTCGTCCGTTGGCGGCTATCCCCATCTTTCTGCCGTCGCCGCCTCCGCCGGAGTAGAGGAGGTAGTCGGTGTCGCAGTGGCCCTGGTCCACGACGTACTTCATGCCCTGGTGGCCGCCCCGCTCCTCGTCGCAGACGAAGGCGAACACTATGTCGCCTTTGAGCCGCACGCCGGCGTCCTCGATGGCCTTCACCGCGTATAGCAGCGGCGGGATGGGGAACTTGTGGTCGCTGACGCCGCGTCCATACATCTTGCCGTCCTCTATGGCGCCGCTGAAGGGGCCGTGCTTCCATTTCTTGATGTCTCCCACGGGCACCGTATCATAGTGGGCGTACACCGTGATGGATGGCTCGCCCTCTGTTCCCCTGTACCGAGCCATGACGTTGGGCCTGTCGATGGATCTTTGTTCGATGCGGGCGTCGTCTAGCCCGAACTTCTTTACCTCGTCGAGGAGGAACCTCCCGATCTCGGCTTCCTCGCCGGTGACGCTGGGTATCTGGACTAGCTTCTGCATGAGGGACACTATGTCGTCCCTGTAGGAGTCGACGTTTTCTAGGACCTTTGCCTCGTCCTTGGTTATCATTCCACCTTCAATGCCTCCTTCGACCATTAATCGTTTTCGCGGTCGTCAGGTGGTTGATAATTTTGTGGCTAGGCGGAAGTGATTCGAACCTTGAGGCTCAGATGCCGCTTGTACAACGTTTAAAGGATCATTAAGCAGGTTTACAGCAGGGAGTCATCGAGATGCCCGGCATACTGGTAGGCGAGACATGGATAGAGTGCAGGCTGGTGTTGTTCGACCTGGACGGGACGCTTGTGGACAAGGAGTTCAGGTACAGGTCGCTGGCGGAGGCGAGGCACGGGGAGGTGTCGAGGGTGGCGGGGGCCGCGGCCGCCGGGAGGTGGGCGGAGCTGTCCGGCGTGGACGAGGGGTTCAACGTGGACATGAGGGGGCCGCTGTCCAAGGCGCCCAGGAGGGAGGACCTGACGGTCGCCGCGGCGGCCATCTGGCTGGAGGGGCTGGACTGGTTCAAGGCGAAGGAGCTCGCCGCCAAGGCCTACGAGGCCGCCGACCGTATGCAGAGCGGACGGTACAAGCCCAAGCTCATCGAGGGGACCGAGGGCATGCTGAGGAGCCTGAAGGAGGCGGGCCTGATGCTGGGGATTGCGACGAACGGCAGCGGGAGGACGGCCCGCGAGATCATGGGGGCCATAGGCGTCGAGGAGTTGTTCGACCTCTACATCGGGGCGGACGAGGTAGCCGAGGGGAAGCCAGCGCCGGACATGATCGTCGCCGCCTGTAGGCGGCTCGGGGTGAGCCCCGGGGACGCGGTGTACGTGGGTGATGAAGCCGTGGACGCGCTGGCGGGCGAGGCGGCGGGGGTGAAGGGAACCGTGCTGGTAAACCCTGAAAAGGATGCAGCTCAGCACTCACACCTCGTTCTGGACTCGGTGGCCGACATCAAGACTCGATGAATGGAGTGGCGCAGCGGAAGGGATTCGAACCCTTGAGGCTCAAAGGCCACTGGTTTTCGAGACCAGCGCAATCACCGCTCTGCCACCGCTGCCCAGAGTGAAACCAAATACCCCGACATATATGCTTTCCCCGCCAAGAGAAGGAAACCCATCTGGCGCCCTCAGAGACGCCACCATGGTTAACGATATTAGAGCAGGGGAGCACGTATACCGATGGTTCCACAGGGTTACTTCAAGTTGATCCGGGGCGGAGAGGTATACGCACCGGAGCACGTCGGCGCCAAGGACATTCTCATGGCAGGCAAACAGATAATCATGATCAAGGAAAACCTGGATGCCCCCCGGTCCCTCAGGGTCCAGGTGATAGACGCCTCGGGCTGCACGGTGGTTCCCGGCCTCATCGACCCCCACGTGCACGTGCTGGGAGGCGGCGGAGAAGGGGGCCCTGCCACCCGGGTCCCGCCCATCTCCCTGACGGACGTCACCCTCGCCGGCGTCACAACGGTGGTCGGGGTGCTGGGCACCGACAACGTCACCAGGTCCGCCGAGGCGTTGCTGGCCAAGACCAAGGGGCTGCGCCTCGAAGGCGTTAGCTCCTACATGTACACGGGCTCGTTCCACTACCCCCCGTCCACGGTGACCGGGAGCGTGAAGCGGGACGTCGCCTTCATCGAGGAGGTCGTCGGCGTGAAGACCGCCGTCTCGGATCACAGGGACTCCCAGATGACCGTCCACGAGCTGGCGCGCCTATCATCCGACGCCCGTTTCGGCGGCATGCTCGGCGGCAAGACCGGTATCGTCCACGTCCACCTGGGCGGCGGCCCCGACGGGCTGGGCCCCGTCAACGAGGTCGTCAGGCGCGGCAACATCCCCGTAACCCAGTTCTTTCCCACCCACGTCAACCGCAGCCCGGAGCTGCTGGAGCAGGGGATGGACCTGGTCAGGAGGGGCGGGGCCATCGACCTCAACCCCGGCGAGGAAGAGGGAGACACCCTGTCGGATGTGGCGGCTCTCCGCGACGGCGGCGTAGACCTCACACGGGTCACCTATAGCTCCGACGGCAACGGGACGCTGTGCAGGTTCAGCGAGGAAGGCGAGCTCGTCGGCTACGGCGTGGGAAAGGTGTCCGCCCTCATGGACGCCCTCAGAGCCATAGTGGAGTCCGGGACGCTGCCCCTAACGGATGCGCTGAGGCTCTTCGGCTGCAACGCCGCGGCCGTGCTGGGCCTGCCAGGGAAGGGCCGGATAGGGGAGGGAATGGACGCCGACATACTCGTCCTCGACGGCGACATGAACGTAGACAAGGTCTTCGCCCGCGGCAGGCTCATGGTGGACGAGGGCCGCGCGGTGGTCAAGGGGACCTTCGAGCGATAAACCATCGAACCACGGTGCCATCGCCGCCCAGAGTGAAACCGAAATACGAAGCACATCGGCGCTCCCATCTATATACAGGAAAAAAGGAGCTTAGTCTAGTCCTTCGGGTGGGTGAAGGCGTACGCCACATTTGCCCCGGTCTGCACCGTCTGCAGGCCCCCGCTGGTGCCGAGGACGCTGCCGCACGGGTATGCCCACGTGTACCCCTCCACGGGCATCCTGGCCTCCTCCAGGACGTCGCCGTAGAGGTCGTATATCTCGGCGAACACCTCGCCCTCCTCGATGAGCTCACCGGGCCTCTTGTGGAACCTGATGAGGCCCCCGCGGTTGGCCCTGATGACGCCGTGGAACCTGTTGAGGCCCGGCACGACTGGGAACCCCTCCTGGGGCTCCTTCTCGCCGTCGATCATGTCGAACTCCTTCATGATGTTCATGACGCCCTTGACGCCCGCGGTGGTGGAGGGCTCGCTGATCCACCTCCCGTCGATGAGCTCCATGAGGAGTATGGGCACCCCTTTCCCGGCGGCGAGGTTCCCGATGGTGGGGGGCGCGTCGCCTCGGAGCGGCGTCTCGGAGACTATGGTGGTGACGCCGAAGCACTCGGCCATCCTTAGCATCTGGTCCCTCGTCGCGGGGTTCCCGACGTTTATCCACTGGTAGATGAGGGAGTCGGGCCTGGTGTTGCAGTGTATGTT
>CAZEMD010000009.1:0-19037 GCA_964513225.1 uncultured Candidatus Bathyarchaeia archaeon
AGGCGGCGGTCCAGCAGGTTCTCGCCCGCGTGGGTGATCCAGAAGACCTCGCCGGCGAAGCCCTCGATGTGGTCCTCCTCCTTCTGGAAGCTGTCCTCCGGTATGACGACTGGGAACTGCATCGGCTCGTTGCCGTTCTCTTCGAGTCCTTCCTCTAGCATCGCTATGATGCGTTTAGCTACGCTGAACCCCCAGCCGGTGTAGACGGTGAACCCCTTCACGGGGTACCTGTCGTCGGCTATCTTGGCCTCGAGCAGCACGTTGTCGTACCACTCGCTGAAGCTCTCCTTGGGGATCAGCTCCTTCCTCTCAGAGGGGTCTTTCCCAGTCATCTCTAACTCCTCTTACCACCAGTGATTGCAGTAGAGTATTAAAAAGGTAGGGGAACGACCCTGCGCCTGCGTCGGTTTTGTGTCCCCGGCCGCCGGTGGATAGCAAACTATATACATACTGTATATGTATGTTATCCCATGCCTGAGATTGAAGTAGACGACATAGTCTGCATGGAGGAGACCCACATAACAGTGAGGGGGTACAGGAGGAGGACGACCATCCCGTCATGCGTGTTCAAGTTCCTCGAGCTGGGCGACGGGGACGTGTTGAGGTGGGTGGCCACCAAGGATGGCACCGTCTTCATCACCAAGAAAACCATGTAACCAAGTGTAACACTGAACCATTCAGCTACACTGTCTGGAAAAAACCTCGCTGCTGGATTTAAGTATAATTTAGATCACAACATCTTCCCTTCATAGAAGAATCTTTATCCTCTGAAAACTCAAATAGTACCTTCTAGGAAGTAGACGGATGATATTCCCATTAGACTTCTTGTTTCGATTGTTTAATGGGGTCGTCACCATAGCCATCGCGTCTCTCCTCCTCTCCATCTTCAGGAAGACGAATAGACGCTTCTACCTCTACTGGGGCGCCGGATACGCGTTGTACGGAGTCAACATAATCATAAGGATGCTCACGCCGACGGAGCTGGGCATCAGCTCCCTCGGGGTAATCGCGTTCCTGTTACTGATGCTGGGCTTCGCTATGATGGTGGCGGGCATAGGTGAACTCGTTAACAGACCCAAGGCCTTCCTCACCTCCTCTCTAACCATAGCCTTGCTCCCATTGATCCAGTTCATACTAGGCAGAGAATGGGTGCCCATCATGATGATCGTGGCGCTGGCACCCTACCTCTTCATGGTGTTAAGCTTGATGGTGATTAACTGGAGGTACGGCATAGATGTGAAACTGCAGATCGCTGGTTGGCTGAACCTATTCTTCGTAAATCTCGGGTTCATCACAGGGTTCGTGGACCCCGGTTTCACAGACTTGACGTCGATCACGGCTAAAACCGTCATATACCTGGGAATGACTCAGCCGAGGTTCTCCTTCTTCGCGGACGACCTCCGCACGTTCTTGATAGGCGGGGTCCCCGAGGAGTACGTCAACCACGTTGGGGGCAAGTTTACCATGGTCAACCAGTCAAACACGGGAAAAGGGAAAGACGTCCAGTGGATCAAAGACAGGCTCCTCAGCAACTCGAAGAAAGGCATACGGACCCTACTCATCACGATGTACGATCTAATCACCGCCGACGACATTTCCAACAGCGACGTCTCAGATGAGCTGTACCTGGTCAGGGTTTTACCCGGGAACCGATCCCTCCTCAAGACCTTCGAAGATAGGATAACGTCGATCAACGACGACCCGAATCAGATAGACATACTGTTCTCCGACGTCGTCAGCTACAGCAACGAGAGGAGGATTCCGTGCGAGATCATTCTCTACACGCTTTCACACCTAATCCACGCCCACGGGTGGAGGAGGGTCTACTCCTTCATCACGTCGAAGAACCACGTCATTAAATCCAGCCAGGTGCAGTTCACCTGTTTCTACGACCCTAGGAGCCACGAGGACGCGTCCGAGATAATAAAGTTTGAGGACCTCGCCGACAGCTTGGTCTCCGTCTAAACGGTTTATGTGTGACTCAACAGCTCGTTGAACCTTTCCTCGCGCATGCCGATCCTCTGTATGCGGGCCATTCCCTCCTTGCTGTGAAGGTACTTCTTAAAGGTGTCTTTGGGGAGAAACATGACCTTCAGAGGCGTGTAGTTCATGAAGTCGCTCAGGTCTCTCCAGTCTTTGTCAAACTCGACGAGCCTTTTGTCCACCCTGTCCAGCACCTCGTCCTCGCTCATCGTCTCCGACAGCTCGATGTAGAGCGACAGAAACTCACGTGACTCTTGAAGCTCTCTCCTGGCCGTGAAGTCAACGAACGGGATTTCGGCGTCGTTGAGGATGGAGACCATCTCCTCCTCGTTTATGCGCGTGAAGTTGTGGAGAACCAGCAGCCTGTCCGCCCTCGAGTAGTACTTGAAGACCGGGATGTTGGACCCCAACAGGTTGTCCCCCTTGGAGACGCACTCGAATATGTCCGGCATCACGTATCTGGTGAGGTCGCTGTAGATGGGCGTCACTATCAGCTGGTACCTTTTACCCGGCTCGACGTCCATCATGCCTATGGTCTCAGGGGGCTCGGGCAAGGTGACGATGTCCGGATCGACTGCCTGGTCCTCGGGGATGAACTCGTGGTACACGACCCTCCAGTCGAAGAAGAACGAGCCGGGGTACTCCACCGACGGAAGCCCCGATAGGAACGTCTCCGTAGACCCGAAAACCGTCTTGGGGTAGTGCCCGCTCTTCGCCTTGATCTTCTCCTTCAGGGGCCCAGCTGAGATGTCCTGTGTCAGGAATCCCTTGAGGTATATCTCCTCGTCCACCTGGGGGCATATCTCGTCCAGGAAGGTCGTGACGGTCATGTACGCCATATCTATTTTTTCATGGTTCTCCACGAAGTAGTCAGCCTTCTCCTTGAATGTCATGTTGTCGGCGTCCTCGGGAACCATCTTGATGAACGAGGACTGGCCGCCCCTCATGTTTGAGGTTATTTGGCCTCCTATGAAAGCCCCGCCGGGAAGGTTCGCGTATATGGTGTCCCCAATCTCCAGAAGCGGCCTTGTGCCGTCATGGGTGCAGATGAACATGAGGCTTATGACCGATCTCTTCAGGTTCTCCATGACCCCCGTCTTCGGGTTTAAGAATATCTTGGGCTTGCCCATTGTTCCGCTTGTCTGAGATCGGACATAATCATCAACTGGGTATATGAAGTCGCCTTCACGGGGGTTTCTGAAGAACGGCATGTAGTAGTCGTAGCCTGTGAATGGAACGTTTTCTATCTTGGTGCTCTGCTCTACCCCAAGCTTCTTTCCCAAGCCGGACCTGGCCACCCTCTTGATTTTCTTCTTTTTGAGAGCCTCTTCCTTGGCGCTCACGTTCCTCTCATCCAGGAAGCCGAGGGCATACCGTTTTATCAGGGGCTTCGCGGCGCGCATCACAAACTGAGCCATGGCTGCACACTCACAACGTAACCGGTTCCGTGTCGAACACCTGCATCCCGCGGTTGGTGATTATGTATCTTCGGGGCTGTTCGTCGAAGCCTATGCCGCGAACCTTGTCTATCATCAGAGATTTGATGAGCTTGAAGTCGATGACCTCCTTCTGGAGCAGGATGACGGCGTCGGCCAGGAAGTGCTCCATGTAGAAGTCGTTGTCCTTAGGCAGCCCCTCGTTCACTATCACCGCGGAGCATCTCAGCCGACGTATCTGGTCGAACAGCTGGCTTATCAGGTACCTCTTCTTGTCCGACCTGTGCTCATGGACAAGTACGCTCGTCAAGGGGTCCACCAGTACATGCCTGGCGTCGATCCTCTTCACCAGGTTCTCTATCTCCTTCTCCAGGGTGAACTGGAGCTTCCCCCGCACGCGCTCGTAAAGTTCGACAAAGCCCTGGGCCTGGGGGATCATGCATATGTCGAGGACGTCCAGCATGTCGTCGTCTATGGCCCCCTGTAGGTCCCATCCGAAGCCCTTGGCGTAATCGATCTTCTTCATCATCGACTCCTCGAACGATATGTAGACGCACGGCTCGCCTCTGTCCACCGCCGACGTGATGTACTGGAGAGACATTATGGTCTTACCCGTGCCCGGGCCTCCACTGACCAGCAATATGTTTTCCTCCGGTATACCTCCACCAAGCATTTCGTCGAGCCCCGATACTCCCGTAGAGAGCCTTACCGGTTTGTACTCAGACATTTTCAGCATCTTTCTCCTGTAACGTATTCGTCACGGCGAGTCCATGAGGGTAAAATCGGTTATCACTCGTCCACCAAATCTCCCTCTATTCTCACTCATGAGGATATTATCTTGATGAACGTCTATGGTTTATTTATGTTTTATCTGGAGGCGCCAGTTCCCGTCAGCGAGCCAGGTTATAAGCCTTAAATCCGGTGATAGGTGATTCTCTGTATGCCGTCTAGTATGGGACGGAGGTACATCAACGAATATACGGAGGACAGGCTAAGGGATATGGAGGATGAACCGGAGAAAGCCGTCACCGTGAACGTCATGGTCGATGAAGGGCACAGGGGTAAAGATCTGAGCGATATTAAGGAGATACTGAGAGACGGATAATGTTGAGTGAACAGAATGGATAAGGAAGGGTTCAGGGAGTTCCTGTTAAACCACTTCGAGACCAGGCCCCGGATGCGCGTGCGGGACGTGTACAAGCTCCTTTATCAGGGCGTCTTCGGGGTAGGCCACATCATGGGGGATGACGCCTATGGGAGGCTCCTGGAGGAGGCTGGGAGGATCGACCTGCAGGATCATCCGTGGGAGCCCCTGGTTGAGCCTGCTTCGGTGGACGGGGAGATGGTGAGGGTGAACCTCAGGTCATACTTGAGGAGGGGCGGCAGCCTTGAGGAACTCTACGAGGCCATGGAGGAGTCGTCGGCGGTGAAGGGTGACCCCGCGGAGTTCATGTCGCTGTGGGGTGTGTTCAAGGAGCTCGCGGAGGAGGAGCAGCTGGGGCTGGACCGGGACACCATACGCAGGTATGACGAGGAGCTGAAGGCTGGGGACCCTGAGCCGAGGCACCACTCGGCCGAGTACCGTGAAGCCTACTACCCTGCCTACAGGGTCGTGAGGCGCCGCGTCTTCGATGAACACGTGTCCATCAATATCGATTAGATTAATTCTTTTAGGAAGCGGCGGCTCATGAGATGCCCGCCTGAATGATATATTTTCTCGTTTAGGAAAAAAAGGGGTTAAAGCCTCAGGGTCTCCCCCGGCTTCATGATCCGGACCTTCGTGCTGCTCCCTGCCTCGACCTTCTCCTTGTACTCTGTGGGGTCGGTGTCCCAGATGTGCATGGGCACCGCCGTCTTGGGGTTCATCGCTATGGTCGCCTCGGCGGCCTCCGGGTTGTCCATGGTGTAGGTGCCTCCGCTCGGAACCAGCAGCAAGTCTATATCCTTCAGCTCTTTCATCTCGTCGATGAAGTCGGTGTCCCCCGCGTGGTAGACCGTCTTCCCCTCCGCCTTGACCAGGTAGCCGACGCCTATGCCCTTGGGGTGGAACGGCTGGCCGGGGCTCCTGAACCGTTTATAGTTGTACGCCTCCACCGCCTCCACGGTGACGTCGCCGAATTTGGCCGACTCCCCCGGCTTCAGGGTCTTCACGGGTGCGCCAAGTTTCTCGCCGCACTCCTGGGTGGCGACTATCACTGTGTCTTCACCCATCACCTTCCTTATCTTGTCGGGTTTGCAGTGGTCGTCGTGGTGGTGGGTGCTAAGCACAAGGTCGGCCTCCTCGTCGTACTCTCCCTCGTAGGGATCGATGTAGATGATCTTGTCGCCGGTCTTTATCTTGAACGAGGCGTGTCCAAGCCATTTAAGCTCCAAATCTTTCACCGAGTACTGAATACGTGGCTCGGTTTTTTACTCTTGCCCCCGCTTAACGGACTCGTGGGCGGTGAGGTAGGCAAGCCCGAAGACCAGCCTGAGGGCCGCGGAGAAGAAGAGCCCGGTGCCCAGCCCCTCCAGGCCGCCGAGGTAGGTGTCGATGACGTAGCCGCTAACGTTGCTTCCCAGGAAGCAGGCGACCCCGAACGCCGTGGTGCTGCTGGCTAGGTATGTGGCTCTGAGGTCTCCGGGCGCCAGGTCTATGACGTAGGTGGACTCGCTGCTCATCCACGCGGCCATGCCGACGCCGAGGAACAGCTCGGCCAGCGCTATGTGCCACCACTGGGTCGCCAGGGCGTAGGCGACGGGGGCCACGGCCATGGAGACGCGGCTCATGACTATGATGGGTCTCCTGCCGATTCTGTCCATGAAGGCGCCGAGCCTCCTCTGGGTGAGGGTGCTCATCAGGCTGCTGGTGATGCTGAGGGTGCTTATCTGCCACACCTTCATGTGGAGCCTGTGGGTGATTACCATGGGGAAGAGGGGCCAAGCGAAGCTCATGCCCACGCCGTAAACGAAGTTGAGCGTGAGGTAGCGGGTTAGCTGGGGGTCTCTCAAGAGCCTGTTAAGCTCCAGGCTCCTGCTGGCGCCCTTGGGGGGCTTCTCTTCCGTGAATAGAACGAGCAAGCCGCCTAGGAGGCTGGTGGCGGCCGCCAACGCGAGGACCAGGGTGAAGCTCTCCTGTGTGGTCTCGCCCTGCTCCGTTATGCTCAGGGCGAAGGCTATGATCATGGCTATGAAGCTGCCCATCTGGCTTACGCTGTTGATGAGCCCTATGGTGACGCCCCGGGTGCGGTCGGTGGTGTAGTCTCCCAGGAGGCTGTTCCACGACGGCACGGTCATGCTGTAGAAGAAGCTGCTCAGTATCACCAGCCATATGAGCGGCTTGGGGGCGTCGAAAACCAGCAGCGCCGCTATGGCGCCGGCGTTGAGCAGGCGGCCCGCCGCTATGAAGCGCTTCTTGCCGTACCGGTCCACGAGCCTCCCGAAGACGAGCTGGAGTATGTTTCCGCTGAGGCTCTTGGCTCCCTGGAGGAAGCCCATCTGGTTGACGGTGGCGCCCGCCGCGGCTACGAGGAGGTTGTTGAACCGGTTGTTGAGGCTGTCGCTGAACATCATGGTGAACCCGGTGGCCATGAGCGCCGGCGTCGTCTTCAGGGGCTCCTCGTCCAGCTCGCTCATAGCGGTTCAGGGCTTGCACGTGGATAATAAATGTGTAGGTATACTTGGCAAAGGCATTGGGAAAGGGAGATGCCCCCTCGACAAAGAAGATATAGGTGAAACTATTCAATACAGGTAATTACTCGGGGAGCAGAGAAATGGACGAGGCTAGACCCAGGGTCCTCCTCATCGACGACGAGGAGGACATAGTCAGGACGTTCACCCTTTTCCTCGAGAGGTTCGGCTACGTCGTCGACTCGGCGGGCAGCGGCGGGGAGGCCCTGGCGAAGCTCGGCGGGGCACTCTACCATGTGATAATATTCGATTACAGGCTGCCTGACATCACGGGGACGGAACTTTTGAGGAGGGTCCACGATATGCAGCCCGGCGCGGTCAAGGTGATGCTGACGGGTTTCCCTTCCCTAGAGAAAGCCGCGGAGAGCCTCATGCATGGGGCCGACTCCTACCTGCTCAAGCCTGTGGACATGAACGAGGTGCTGGCGGTGATAGAGGAGAAGCTGGGGGAGAGAGCAGGGTCCAGCGACATGGGGGAAGAGGAGTAGCTCGCCCCGTTTATATGGACCGTTAAACTATTGTTCCTGGATGACGGGTCTCTTTTCATGACTGGAATCGCATCAGATGGGGTGCCTAGGGTTCTGTCCATGCGTGAGCGATCCCAGGTGATTGACGGGGTGCTCGCCGAGAGGCTCGACACGGTGCTCCCCGTCGCCATGAGGGAGGCGGGCCTCGACATGTGGCTCATAGTCTGCCAGGAGGACGACTTGGACCCCGTCTACGAGACCATGATACCCATGGACACTTGGTGCCCCATACTCCAGATGCTCATCTTCAGCGACCGAGGTCAGGGGCTGGGCGTGGAGCGCATCAACCTGTCCTTCACCGACACCAAGGACCTATACGACACGCCGTGGCCGGGGCGGAGCCACCACAGGGATCAGTGGACGCTCCTCAGGGGCATAGTCGAGGAGAGGGACCCTGAGCGCATAGGGATCAACGTCGGCTCCGTCCAGTGGGCGGCCGGGGGCCTCACCCACAACCTGTACACGCAGCTGGTGGAGGCGCTGCCCCGGAGGTACGTGGACCGGCTGGTCTCCGCCGAGGATTGTGCGACCCGGTGGCTGGCGACGCTGACCGACAGGGAGGTGGAGCTTTACGAGCACGTGATCAGGGTGGCCCACGCGTTGATCGCGGAGTGCTACAGCGGCAAGGCCATCGTGCCGGGGGTGACAACGATCCCTGATCTCGTGTGGTACTACTGGCAGAGGTGCGCCGACCTGGGGCTCCAGGCGGCGTTTAACCCGTTCTTCACCATCATACGCAGCCCTGAGGCGAGGGAGCTGTACGGCGAAGCTGACGACGTGATCAGGCACGGCGACTTCATCCGGTGCGACGTGGGTATAGAGTACCTGGGGCTCATCACAGACCACCAGGAGTGGTGTTACGTGCTGAGGCCGGGTGAGACGGACGCCCCCGAGGGTGCCCGGAGGCTCATGGCCGAGGGGAACAGGCTTCAGGACTGCTTCATGGCGGGGTTCGAGAGGGGGTTGACAGGGAACGAGATGCTGGCCCGCATCCTGAAGGACGCCAAGGAGAAGGTGGTCCCTAACCCGAGGGTGTACAGCCACAGTCTAGGGCACCTGCTCCACGAGCCGGGGCCGTTGATCGGTTTGCCTTGGGAGCAGGAGCGAAACGAGGGGCGCGGTGATGTCGTGCTGGAATATAACTACGCGTTCACCATGGAGCTCTCGGTTGAGGGGCCGCTGCCGGAGTGGGGCGGCGAGGCGTTCAGGTGCGCGCTGGAGCAGGACGTGGTGTACACGGTGGACGGGTGCCGGTGTATCGACGGGAGGCAGACGGGGTTCCATCTTGTGTAGCCGGGTAATGTTTTAATCTGGTTGCCGTGGATGTATTGGCGTGTGCGGGGGTTCCCGAGTGGCCAAAGGGGTCAGGCTTAGGACCTGATGGACTAGTCCTCCGTGGGTTCGAACCCCACCCCCCGCACCAACCTGTTCTGGTTTTGGTGACTAGCAGATCGTGAGAACAATATTTCTGGTAACAGTGGGCGGTAACTTTATGGTTTTTTTCTTATCAGGACTTTAAATGATGTGTACCTGATGAGGAACGTTGAACATGACACATGGTAGGGTTCGAAGCCTACAACTCATATGAGCTTAACCACAATCTACAGAGATAAAATTCCCATCTTCATAAAATCTCCAAGCTCCAGAGATTTTTCTAAAGGCTTCTTTATACCCGCAAATAGAGTTCCTATAGGATACCCGAGGTGTTTTTCCCTCACTCAGAAGTAATTTATAAAAAAAAGGTAAATAGACTGCTGCGTCTTCCCAATATGTATCATATAATGGGGCTATCACATACCTAACCCCTTTTTCTACAAGAGTCTTCACCAAATCAATATGTCCAGACTGACACGCAGAAAGTACGACTAGTTCTGGTATACAGTTACATACCCAGTTTTCCTTGATTTCCTCTGTTGAAATATACACCCCTCTAGGCGTTACCAGATATGTTCGACCATTTTCGCGGACTCCATGCCCACCAATATGTAGATAATTCGAATTAACATGATTTAGTAATTCAAAGAAATGTTTTTTTCCTCTTGCATAGCTAAACTCTACCTCTTTTGTTAATTCAAATATTCGAATTAACTCCCAAAGTAACCATGTTTCGGACATTTTTTCTTGTTTTTCTGAAGTAAGATCTATTATGCTTAAGGTAGACATGAATAAACAATATGTTTTCTAATATTAATCTAATCTTTTATTTATTTGAACGATGAACTATAGATATGGATTCGATTCTCTTATCAAAACTAGCAGAAATAGTAGGCGATCATTGTTTTGAAAACAAGTATGTTATCGAAGCTCTGTCTGAATATAGGGAAATTAACAAACCACTTGCCTTGGTAGGAGATAGTATCCTGAATTTTGCAGTGAAAAGTATCTCATACAGAAAAAATCCTAATCCTAAATATATTGATGATATGCGGCAACTCTATGCCGATAAACCCTCAAATCAAAGCATCTACAATAACGACGAAGAATGCCAAAACTATCTTCTAGATAAAAAACTTTCATATGCCCCATCAGGAAACGTTTCAGAGGAGAAAGCAGATAGAATTATAGAGGGAATGATTGGAGCCGTTTACTTCATTAAAGGATGGAAGAATGCCCTTTCATTTACCTACAATGTCTTAAGATTACCTGAAGGGTTCTTGAAAGAGTTTCCAGAAATATACAATGAATGAGAACGCGTGCAACAATCAATAAATCTGTAAATTAAATTTCCCAGTTACTAGTAAAAACGTGTAGTGACCCCACCCCCCGCACCAAAACACAACCAACTGGACTGGTTGAAATCTAGTTGAAATGAAATCCGTTTCCGTGGGTTCGAACTAGACAAACAGCATAGATATGCGAATGGTTCCCCTTTTACCAACAGAGTGAATATAAGCGCGCGTTAGATACCCAATGCCTTTTTCTGAGCCGCGATAATCTCTTTGATGCCTTTCTCAGCCAGATCAAGCATCTGATTCATCTGGTCGCGGGTAAAGGCCTGCTCTTCGGCTGTTCCCTGCACTTCCACGAGTCTGCCGCTTTCAGTCATAACTATATTCATATCCACATCAACTGTTGAATCGAGCGCATAGTCCAAGTCCAGAAATACCTCACCGTTCTTAATACCAACACTAACAGCGGCGACCATCTCAGCCATAGGAATACTGTCAATCATGCCTTCGTCTTTTAGCGTGCGCAATGCCTGATAGAGGGCTACCGCACCGCCTGTTATGCTGGCGCAACGGGTTCCACCATCGGCGTCTATGACATCGCAATCCACATAAATAGAGTTAGGGCCTATGGCCTCCATATCAACAACGGAGCGCAGGCTACGGCCAATCAGGCGCTGAATTTCAACGCCACGTGAGTCAACTCTGCCGCCCGAGGGGCGGGATTTACGGCTGTCTGTTGAGCCGGGAAGCATGCTGTATTCGCTGGTTACCCATCCGCCGGGGAGCTCCTGCTCGACTTTCCAACGCGGTGCTCCGGGTTGAACGGACGCGCTGCATAACACTCGGGTATTGCCAAAACCGACGAGCACCGAACCTTTTGGGTGTTTCTGGAAGCCAATATCAAAGGTCAGATTGCGGAGTTCGTCGTGTGCGCGTAGAGTCATAGATATTAACCTCACTAAGTTCTAGTTAATTGTTGAGGATACGCGCGTGTTTTTTCAGATTAGTTGATGAATCAATGATCCCTGTTTGCCTCACACCGTTGATATACGGGTCTGGTGGAAATCTATTTGAAATGACATAATTTTCCGTGGGTTCGAACCCCGCCCCCCGCACTTTTCACTGTAACCTACCGCCTGCGTTTCCGCCACAGCGACCGCCGTTCTTTGTGTCCTTGACGTAGTCGAACCCCAGGTTGCTCAGCTCCACCTCTTCCATAGTAGTCTGCGCCACCCGTGTGTGGCAGTGCTTCGGTGCGAGCACCTTGCGCACTATGTACGTGGTCGTGGATGACTCCCATAGGTGCCCCAGCCACAGGGCTACTCGCTCTTGTAACCCGACTCCACGCGTACCTTGGTCCCGACGTAGTCCTTGTACACCTTGAATATACATCTCTTGACGTCCGGCTCGTCCAGCCCGTACGCTATTTTCTCGAGGTGCCCACGGTATCCCTCGCTGAAGTGCTTCAGTTTACCTCTGCGGAACATGTATACCCGTCGCTTCGGCAGGTTACCATGCATCGTCAGCAACCTGTCGAAGCGTTCCCCGGTTTTCTTGCTCTCAGGTGCCTTAGCCTAATAGGGGGATAGGTCTACTTTTTCCCAAGTGAAACTAACAGCCGCTTCAAACTTTTGTATATTAACCTCCATCTCCTCCAGAGTCTCCCTTATTTTGGAAATACATTTCCCTTCAGCGCCTTTCTCACAGACTGTTATTAACGTCGTATTGTAGCTTCCATAGCTCCTCCAGAGAAACTTGACCGTAGGCAGTACCTTTAGAAACTCGATCACTCGGTCCATGTCTAGCTGACTAACGTCCATAGATATGTTTATGGCCGTGAGATCGAGATACGTGAAGTTCGGAATTGCCATGATCCTCTTACTTATGGCACCTATTCTTTCAAGCCTCTCTACTCTTCGATAGATTGTGCTCCGCCCCACATCGCACAGTTTAGCCAACTCGTTATAGGAGTATGTGCCTCTGCAAATGTGTGACATGATTTTCCTATCTAATTCATCCAAGTCGATTTTTATCGGCGATCACTAATACAAATGTCTCATAATTCAATAAAAAATGTTACTATATATCCAGAAAATAGACATAAACGCCTCTTCAGTCTTAATCTTAGAGATGGGTGAGTAAAATGGTCTTGTTACCTTTTAAGAAGTCATCACTGCAATCGCAAATGGGATTATTGTGGCAGGAACCAGTAGCTGAGCACTCGGGCAAAGTAGGGGAAGAAGAAATGAGGCTTAGTTCTCACTGCTTGAAACTTAGAAAGATGGTAAACGAAAACCAGATTTGGGCGAAGGACCTACCCTTCATGGCTCCTAACGGCAGATGCTACTTCGATCACTTAAAAGAATGTACCCCAGCATGTGAATACTACACATGCACGTAAAAAGAAATCATAAGTGAACAAAAAAATGATGAACCCCCTAGAAATCGCTGAAACCCTTTGCGAGATAGGTCAAGGGAAGACGGAGATTTCGTTTGATAGGATATTCATTCTTGCTATGCTGGCGGGAGTCTACATAGGGTTTGGAGCCCAGTTAGCGACGACCGTGAGTCTAGGCCTGAGCTCAAAGGTAGGAATCGGCTTCTCACGATTCCTTCAGGGAGCCGCCTTCTCGGTGGGGTTGATGCTGGTAGTGATCTCTAGAGCCGAACTATTCACAGGGAACAACCTGATGATGCTCTCGCTGTGCGATGGGAAGATAAAGTTGAAGAAACTGCTCCGAAACTGGGTCTCTGTGTATAGCGGAAACTTTGTCGGATCTGTCCTCCTGGTTTCCATAGTCTTCGGAGGAGGTCTCTACGAGATGGGGGGGAACGCCCTAGGGGTGAGGGCCCTGGAAATTGCGAACTCCAAGGTGAACCTAACCTTCGTACAGGCGCTATGCCGGGGAATCGCGTGTAACTGGCTCGTATGCCTCGCAGTCTTAATGGCGACATCCGCCTACGACACGACGGGGAAGATATTTTCATGTTTCTTCCCGATAATGACTTTCGTAGCGAGCGGCTTCGAGCATAGCATAGCAAACATGTACTTCGTTCCCATGGGGCTGTTTTTAAAGGGGGTCGATTCGGTAGTCAGTCAATCTGGTGTTGATCTAATAAACCTCAGCTGGCAGAGATTCATATTAAGGAATCTGATTCCAGTTACCATCGGGAACATAATTGGCGGAGCATTTTTCGTTGCTACACTGTACTGGTATGTTAACCTCTACAAGCACTAAAACAACATTCCCGGGGTTAGTAGTTGGAGAGTGTCCCCGGCTCTGGGCTAGGGGATGATTTTTCCCATGAGCAGCGGCCGTTGTCTAAATACTCTGAAGGGGGGGATGTCGCTCCAAGAAGGAGAGTTCGAACCCCCTCCCCGCTCCACTGCTTGTATCATGTTGCTTGGTATTACGAAAAAAATTGAGACATCCACCTGCGGCAGGGCTTGAACCTAGCTAGTCTTTTTGACGGTTGATGAAACCTGAACCAGATAAGGTGAGGATAAAATCTTCTACTCTAAAGCGCGTGCATCATTGAACCTTTAACGAGTTTACCAGTTTAATGGTGTCCATGGTGATCTTTTCTAGTTCTCTTTCAGTTGGTTTTCCCCGTATATCGCCCATCCTGCCCTCGGTGCTCGCCACCTCGTCACCGATGAACTCGCTTAACACGCACCACTCCGCCTCCACAGAAACTCCTATGTGCTCGAAAAACTGTCCAGCGTATTTCACGGCTGGAGTGGCTTCATCCAGACCGGTGTGAGGCCCAGAATAGGTGCAGAACACCAGCGCATGCTTACCAGGAACCCTAGGTGAGCCGGGTTTGACGAGGCCGGCCTTATGGTTTTTCCGAAAATGGTCTTTGAGATACCTTGTCACGGGCTCCGGGGGATGCCAGTTGTATGAGGGAAACCCTATGCAGTAGAGGTCATAGTCTAGGAAACGGTGTTCCTCCGCCTCATCCACTGTCCAAAAAGATACGTCGACCCCTGCTTCGATCAGCCCACGTTTTATGGCGTTCGCCACTTTCTCCGTGTTCCCGGTCCCAGACCAGTACACCAACGCTGCCTTCATGTTAAACACATTAACTTGTAGTGTTATGAGGATAAAATCATCGACTAGGTTGCCGTTAAACTGGTTAACTATTTTTCTCGTTCAAACAGCAGATAATGGTTGCATAATGTTGGCGTACCCTCAGCCTGATACGTGTGCAGACTCCAACCTTCCCGCTGATGACTCTCTATAGCCTCACCAATTTTTTTATGGTGCCCTACTTGAACACAAGTCCACTCTTTCAATCTTGTAACCCATTTAAGATGTTTATAGAGAGCTATTTTTAACGATTAATCATATTTTCTCTTGGAACCATAGTATGGATTCTGAAAATCAAGACGATAAATCATCTTCTAGATAAAGAGGTGACAAAAATCATCGAAAAAAGGAGAGATTATCGAAACGAATTCAGGTAAATCTGTGTATTGATCTTGTTCGAAGAACATCATCGCTCATACAATCACACTCAGACGAGATAGAGAACACTATTTAGATGACCTAGGACAATCCGAGGGTAGTGAGGGATGAGTAGTTGCTCGTTGAGAAGACCTTCGACACCGGAGAAGTGGTGCTTAACTACGCCGAGGGGCCGCCCAGCGGACCGCCCATACTGTTAATCCACGGAATCACAGACAGCTGGAGAAGGTTCCTCCCCATAATGCCCTCAATCACGATGCGGTGGCACGTCTACGCAGTAGACCTCCGCGGACACGGAAAATCGGAGCACAAGACAGGCCACTACACGTTACGGGACTACGCGAGAGACCTCAGAGCGTTCATCGAGAAAGTGATAAACAGGCCAACCGTCTTGTTCGGCCACTCCCTGGGAGGCATGATATCCACTATATTGGCGGCTGACAACCCGGAGATAAAGGCAGTGATAATCGGAGACTCTCCCCCCAACTACGATGGAAGCATGAGAGACGACGTGATCAAAAGAACAAGTTACTGGCGTCAGGCAAAGGAGACCGCCGAGAAAGAAGACACCGTCTCCGATATCCTTCGGCTTCTAAGAGAGAAAAAGCTCATGTGGGGCGACGTCGCTATCGAAGATCCCATCTTCCTCTTGAGCACGGCCATGCGCTGGAGCGTGATGGACCCAGACATCCTATCAAACATGGTGGAGTGCAAGGATGATCCCTCCAAGTTCCTCGAGATGGTTGAGGGCTACGAGACAGGGAGGCTGTTCCCACGGCTGAGGTGCCCCGTCCTCTTGCTTAGAGGCAACCCTAAACTGGGGGGAGCGATCACGGACGAGGACGCGGAGAAGGCAGTTGAACTGATCCCAGATCTGACGTACGTCTACCTGTCCACCATAGGTCATTCACTATTCCCGAATGGGGCTGAGCCCGTGCTGTCGCCTTTAACCATATTCCTCGAGTCCCTCAGGTAGGCCGATACTCAAACACCATGTCCATGGGCAGATGTTCAGCATACTTCGACGAACCATCTGATTCTTCACTTATCTAGGCTTCAGACAGTGGGGAAGCAATGAAAAAAGTATATACCCGTTGAGCTTGGTATCTGTGGGACCCGCATGAGGTACGAGCACATCAAAGCCTTCGACATACCCGACGGCTGGTACAAGACCCTGGAAGCCATCTGGACAAAGGGAGACCCCTTCTACGTGGGTTACGGCTCCGAGGTCACCGAGACCAGGAAACTCAACCTCACCCTGGAGATAGAGAACCCCCACACCCGACCCCTCATCGCCGACAAGGCCCCCTGCGACATGAAGTACGTCACCAGCTACGCCCTCCAGTACCTGTGGCTCGGCGAGAAGGCGGAAGGCGAGACATACACCTACGGGGGCCGCCTCAGGGAGCCCATGGACCAGGTGGAGCTGGCCATCCAGAGGCTCGTCGACGAGCCCAGGGACCGGCAGGTGGTGCTGCTCATCAGACGCCCCGAGGACCTGCGGAAAGAGCTCGCCGGCATGAAGCACGAGCCCCCGTGCCTCACCATCCTCGACCTGGAGATACTCGAAGACAAGCTGCACACCACCGGATACTTCAGGTCCTGGGACGGCTACGCCGGGCTGCCGGCGAACCTGGCCGGCGTACAGATATTCCTCGAGGCCTTCGTCGCCGAGGTCAACAGGAGGAGCGGGCGGAGCTACTCGACAGGCAAGATGATCTTCCACTGCAAGAACTGCCACATCTACAGCAGGCTGGACGAGATCATCGAGGAACTCATCAGCCCGGAGGAGGACGCGAGGAGACAGCTCGCCCAGAAAAAAGGATAAACGCATCGAGTGCATGCAACGATTGAATCGCGCACACGCAAACCTTAATCATCATCATTCATTACGCCAAGGGAGATAGAGAATGACGGGTAAAAACAAGAAGATCAAGGGATGCGGCTTCCACCACGTCTCCATGAAGGTAAAAGACCTGGATAAGACCATCAGGTTCTACTCAGAGGGGCTCGGCTTCGTCGAACGCGTCTCCTGGGGCCAGCACCCGAGGAGGACCGTCCTCCTGGACACGGGCGACGGGAACTACTTCGAGGTCTCCCAGGGTGACCCCGATCAGGTGTACGGTGACGGCGTCTTCCGTCACCTTGCCCTGAGGGTAGGTGACTGTGACGCCGCCATCGAGGCCGCGCGGGCCGCAGGAGCCATGGTCACTGTGGAGCCCAAGGACGTCACCCTGTCAAGCGAGCCTCCGCTGCAGCTGCGGATCGCGTTCTTCGAGGGGCCCGACGGGGAGTTGATCGAGCTGTTCCAGAATGACCAGACCTGAGCTACGTGAGATACTGAAAAACGCACGTACATTTTCCTTTCACTCAGTCCTATGCCGAGGATGTTTTTCTCTTTCACTCTAACCCGCCATGTACAGAGTTAATCGCATGTTCAGTTTGATGTATTATTGAAGTCACTTTGAGGCGATTAACAAGTCACTTAAATTCGGGCCTCGTGAGTAAAATCTTATTTTCCCAGAACCTCTCTGCATGGGAAAGGCGTCGCGTTCAGCGATGATTGGAAGCCTTGAGCGAATATCTTGGATATAGATAAGTCGAAGTGCGTCTGGTGCGGCAACTGCCACGCCGTGTGCCCCATGGGGGCATCTCTGGACGCGGGCGGCAAGTCCGTGGTTAAGACTAAAGCAATCTCATGTTTATTATGATACCTTTAAATGGCGCCCCCCGCCCTAGGGGGCTGTCACGTCTAACATATTCATGTTTGGAGAAGCTGACGAGGCACCGGCATGCGTAGTTTAGTGATACGAGAATAAACGTATGCAGGTACAGGAATTCAACGATCTACCCCTAAGCAAGGATGTCCTCCGGGGCATCAAGGCTCTGGGATTCGAGAAACCATCCCCAATCCAGGCCCAGTCCATCATGCCCCTCCTCGAAGGCAGGGACGTCATCGGCCAGGCCCAGACGGGGACAGGAAAGACGGCGGCCTTCGGCATCCCCATGGTTGAGAGCATAGACCTCAGCGACAACAGGGTCCAGGGACTCGTGTTGGCGCCCACCCGCGAGCTGGCCGTGCAGATAGCCGACCACGTCTCACGGATCAGCAGGTACACCGGGGTCCGGGTCTGCCCCATCTACGGCGGCGAGAACATCAACCGCCAGATAAGGAAGCTCAAGAGAGGCGTCCACATAGTGGTAGGCACCCCTGGCAGGGTCATAGACCACCTCGAGAGGCGCACCCTCCGGCTGAGGGCCGTCCACATGGTGGTCCTAGACGAGGCCGACAGGATGCTGGACATGGGCTTCGTCCACGACATCAACAAGATCCTGGACAAGGTCCCCAAGCATAAGCAGACGAGCCTGTTCAGCGCCACCATCGACAGTAACGTCTGGAAGATATGTAACAAGTACATGGACAGGCCAGAGAAGATACTGGTCAGCAAGGACGAGATCACCCTCACGCAGATCGAGCAGAGGTACGTCAAGGTGGACCCCATGAGCCGCTACCCGATACTCAAGGAGCTCATAGAGGAACAGGGGATCCGGAAGGCCATCCTATTCACGAGGACCAAGAGGGGCGCCTATGGTCTGTCGAAGAAGCTGAAGAGAAGCGGGTACAACGCCGGCGCCCTCCACGGCGACCTATCCCAGCCCCAGAGGGACAGGGTGACCCAGGGCTTCAGGAAGGACAGGGTGGACTTCCTGGTCGCGACGGACATCGCGGCGAGGGGCCTGGACATCGGCGGCATCACCCACATCATCAACTACAACATGCCCCGGGAGACCCTGGCCTACTTCCACAGGATAGGGAGGACGGCGAGGATGGAGGCCGAGGGAACGGCCATCACGTTCGTCGCCCACGGCGAGGAGAAGGCACTGGCCGAGATCAAGGCCCAGACAGGCACGAGGATCACCGAGCTGAAGACAAGCGTCAAGGTGAATGCTGGTCCGCCTAAGAAGCACAGGGCGATCTGCAGTAAGTGCAAGGCCGAGTTCGAGTTGCCGTTCAAGCCAACCGCTGGACGCCCTGTTTACTGTCTGTCTTGCCTCAAGTCCAGGAAGCGGCAATACAGGCGAAGGCATTAGACTCTTCTCTGCGTATGCAACCTGCCCCGATTCTACTTGTATTGAAACGAGTTCTAACACCGTTCGCGCGCGTGTGCGCAAATATTTGATGCTATGAAATATTTTTTTTCTTCCCATTAGAAAAAAAGAAGGGAGGTTAGTCCCTAGACTCCAGGGCTTTGGAGAGATCCACCTTCTGGAACGCCTCGG
>CAZEMD010000010.1:0-18032 GCA_964513225.1 uncultured Candidatus Bathyarchaeia archaeon
ATAGTGGCCACGTACGGCCTCCTAGCATTTATATCCGCAGTCCTCTCAGGACTCGTGTACGGCTTACTTACCGGGGGATTCTAACCGTGGGCGCTGAACTAGAGGATAAAGCCAGGGTCCTCAAGGTCCTTGGGGACCCCAACAGGCTCAGGATCATCGAGCTACTCAGGGAGGGCGAGCTCTGCCAGTGCGAGATCCTCCCCGTGATAGGGCAGAGCCAGCCCACAGTGTCCAGGCACCTCAGGCTCATGGAGCAGGCGGGGATACTATGCAGCCGCCGAGACGGCACCCGGACACTATATCGGGTGGCCAGCGAAGACGTGTTCACCCTCGTAGACATCGTCGAGTCCCTCCAGACCTAACGTTTTTACCCCGTCAATCCTATCCAAGGAAAATGGACCACATCCGGGGCGTCTTCTTCGACCTGCACGGCACACTGCTCCTCTCAGACGACGTGGACGCCGCATGGGAGAACTGGGTACAGGCGTTCCACCGCGAGATGACGCTCAGGGGCGCCGCGGCTACCCTTGACGAGTTCAAGACGCACCTGGAGACTCTGTTCAACGCCCCTGAGCCAGAGTACAGGGCGCCCGGCATGACCCTATTCATGAGGCGCGTCAAGGCGCTGGGCCACAGCCTCGGCGTGGAAATACCCTCAGAAGAAATCCGGCCCCTCGTGGACTCCATAATCAGGGTGTGGCACGACGGCATGTACCTGGACCGTGACGCCATAAGAGTCTTGGAGACCCTCCGGAGGCGCTACAAGGTTGGGCTGGTGACCAACTGGGAGCACGCCCCCAGGATACACGAGCTCCTCGCCGAGCTGGGCATCGAGGGCCTCTTCGACGCCGTCGTGGTCTCAGACGAGCACGGAACCGCCAAACCCGACCCCGCGATATTCCACGAGGCCCTGACCAGGACCGGCGTCGCCCCAGCCGAGGCAGTGTACGTCGGGGACATGGACGTGGACGTAGAGGGCTCCATCAACGCCGGGATGCACCCCGTCCTCATAAAACGCATAGACCAGGGGAACTGGGCCTCATACAGCTACGAAGAGCCCACAGGCGTCAGCCTCGACGCCGTGACACGCATATCCCGCCTATCAGAGATTCTAGGCGTCCTCGGGGCAGAGTAAAGCTTCAATACACGCCCCCACCCATGGATCACAGCTTGGAGCCGGAAAGAGTTAGGGTGAGCATAGGGACCGCCAGCGTACTCGGTCTGCTGAAGTACAGGCTAGCCGTGCCCCCCACCACCGCCTACCTCATGACCTACACGGAGGGAAGCTGCCTCGCCAACTGCAGCTTCTGCGCCCAGGCCAGGGACCACAGCGCCGACAAGGACAGGCTCTCAAGGGTCGAGTGGCCCGACTACCCCCTCGCCAGGGTCATGGAGGGCTTCAGGGCCCCCGCGCTGCCCGTACTCGAACGAGTATGCGTACAGGTAATCAACTACCCCGGCTTCCTGGACGACACCGTCAGCCTCGTGAGGCTCATGAGGGACGAGACGGGGCTGCCCGTTTCGGTGGACACCTGCCCCGTGGACCGGGGGTCCCTAATCAGGCTCAGGGAGGCCGGCGCCGAGATGGTGAGCATACCCCTCGACGGCGCCACAGAGGTGATTTTCGACGAGATTAAGGGGGCAGGCGTCAAGGGGCCCTACCGCTGGGAGACGCACATGGAGGCCTTGGAGGCGGCTGTACAGGTCTTCGGAGAGGGAAACGTGGGCAGCAACCTCATCGTGGGGCTCGGCGAGACCGAGCGCGAGGCAGCGACGCTCATACAGAGGCTCCACGACATGAAGGTCAAGACCGTGCTGTTCGCGTTCACGCCCCTCCCAGGAACGAGGCTTGAAGACCTCCCCCCACCCAGGATGGACAAGTACAGGCGGATTCAGGCCGCCAGGCACCTCATAGTGAACGGGAACGCAGAGCTGGCTGACCTGAGCTTCGACGAAGAGGGCAGGATAACCGGCTACGGCGTGGACCTTGAACCCGTCCTCGGAGACGGCGTGGCTTTCATGACCACCGGATGCCCCGGGTGCAACCGCCCCTTCTACAACGAACGCCCCTCAGGCCCCTTCTACAACTATCCCCGTCCCCTAACCGAGGAAGAAGTCGGAATGGTACTCGAAGACCTTAACGGACCCCGGTGACGGGGCTCACTAGTTGAGGGACAATCAGGATACCGTTCTCATGCACGTGTTACGGCTCTGAGGCTCTTTAAAGACGATGACCTGGCTGAACTGGTGATCCATGAAAGGCAACCACTTTATAATGGGGAACATGTTTCTGGTTTTGGTGTTAAGATGAGTCAAAGAGGCCAAGGAAGAGGCAGAGGGGGAGGAAGACAGGCTATCGGTGGACCAAGCCAGTGTGTTTGCCCGAAATGCGGTAAGAAGGTTACTCACGTCAGAGGGGTACCGTGTCTTCAAACCAAATGTCCCGACTGTGGAACTAACATGCTACCATCCAGCTAGAACCCGAAAACCGGTGAGGGTCCAGGTAGCTTATCCGGGTCCCACGGAGCGAACAAATCTTCTTAAAGGCTGCCTCGGTGGAAAATGAAATAACCCCATACACCCCACTGTAGAAAGGTACAGCTATGAAAGAGACTTGGCGCCTCATCGACATGAGGATCGAGGACGCGCCCACACAGATGGCAATAGACGAAGCCATAGCCATGGCGCGGCTCAAAGAAAACACACCCAACACCGTGAGGCTCTACAGGTGGAACCCATCCGCCGTCAGCATAGGGTACTTCCAGAGCGTGGAGAAGGAGGTCAACCTCCCCGCCTGCGAGGAACACGGCGTAGACGTCATACGCCGCATCACAGGCGGAGGCGCCGTCTACCACGACTACGAAGGCGAGATAACCTACAGCGTCGTCGCCCCCGAATCAGACCCCAAGATGCCCGCCGACATACTGGAGTCCTACGAGCTCATATGCGGCGCCATAGCCAACGGCCTCGCCACACTCGGCGTAGAAGCGGAGTTCAAGCCCGTCAACGACATAGTCGCCGGAGGCAAGAAGATATCGGGGAACGCCCAGACCCGCCGCCACGGCGTCGTGCTTCAGCACGGCACCGTACTAGTGGACAGCGACATCAAACGCATGTTCCAGGTGCTACGGGTGAGCGACGCCAAGATAAGCGACAAGCTCATACAGGCCGTGGAGGACAGGGTCACCAACCTCAGACGCTACCTTGGCCGCGGGGTGGGCTTCGACGAGGCGAGGAAAGCCCTCATCAAGGGCTTCGAGGACACCTTCGACGTAGCCCTCCAGCCGGGGGAGCTCACCGCCGCCGAGAACCAGCTGGTGAAGCGTCTCCACGATAAATACAGCAGCAGGGAGTGGGTGTTCCAGAGATGAAGCGGGCCGAGTACAAGATACCGGGAGGCAAGCTCCTAGCAGCCGAGCTGGACGTCGAGGGAGACCGCATGATCGGCGTCAAGATCACGGGCGACTTCTTCATGCACCCCGAGACATCCATAATCGAGCTGGAGAAGGCCCTGGAAGGCTCCCCCACGGCAGACCTAGAGGGTACGGTGAAGAGGTTCTTCCGGGAAAACGACGTCACCCTCTTCGGCATCCACGTCGAGGACTTCGTGAAAGTCGTCAGAATGGCGCTGGAGTCATAGGGCGGCTAGCCTGTCTTCAAGGGCCCTGGGCGTGGCGCAGCAACCGTCAAGACGTTTTACCTTGTACCCGTTCTCGGCGGCCCGGCTCTCGGTGGACCTGGACGCCGACGCGACTCGTTCAGCCCCCGCCTCTATGGCCCTCCACTCCAGCTCCGTCTTGTAGCCCCTGCTCCTCATGCAGCCGAGAGAGACCTCGGTGCCCGGGCTCAGCCTCTTCGCCTCCCCAATCAAACCAACGATCTCGTCGATGGACGGCGGCGCAACGCCCGACATCGGCGTGTCCGCCGTGGGTATCAGGCCGAGGAAGACTATGACCTCGGGCTCGATTACCAGAGACCGCTCCAGCGCCGTGCGCTCGCCCCTCAGCTCGCCATAGTGGAGCCCGACGCATATGTGGGGGGCAACCGACGCGGCTCCCGCGTCCCTCAGGTTGGTCAAGGTGGCGCCGTACTCCTCCACCGTCGTCTCCAACCCGTAGACTTCTCTGAGGGTTTCGTCGCTGCCCACCATGTCCACGGAGACCATGTCTGCGCCCGTGGAGGCCACCTCCTCGGCCTCCCGCGTGTCCAGCATCCCCGTGTGGAGGTTCAGTATGAGGCTCGTGTTCTCCTTCACCCACGCCAGCGTCGGCAGGAAACGTCTCAGAGGCACTCTGCCTTCGGCCGTTGAGCCGCCGCTTACCAGCAGACCCGCGCCGCCACGCCTCTCGTGCTCGACACAGAAGCTCTTCAGCTTCTCGGGGCTGCTGACGTCGGCCATGTGCCCGAGGTAGTGGGCCCTGCAGTGGGCGCACATGAGCTCGCAGCGTGAACCGGTGACCGAGACGCTGGGGAACCTAGGCAACGGGTAGTAGAATCTTACGGTGCGCGACACGGAGAGCCCTCGACACTATGCCTCTGGATGGATGCGATAAATAGGTTATTTAAAAAAAGGGGGCTTGCTACTTGGCGGCGTCAGCCAGCTTCCTCCCCAGCTCCCTGCACTGTTTGAGCACCGATTCGCTGGGGGCTCCGCTGGAAGCGACGGGATCACCCACGACGGTGCCCACGCGTTTCAGAAGGTTCACGAAGGGCTCCCTCACCCTACCGCCGCCGCCGTGGCTGTAGAAGAGGGCGAGGGGCTTGCCCGTCATGCCTTCCTCGTGCCTGTGGATGTACCAGTCGTCCATGAACGTCTTGATGCCTCCGGCGACGTAGCTGAAGTAGTCTGGGGTGCCGACTGCGGCGACGCCGTAGTGGGGAAACGTAGTGATGTCCAGTCTGTCCTCGTTGGTGTTGAACATCACGACCTGCAGCCCTGCTTCCTTGAGCCCTTCAGCGACGGCCTCCGCCATCCTACCCGTGTTGCCGTGCTGCTGCGAATGGTACAATACTAGTGCTTTCATCGTTGTCCCTCCGAGAATCCATTCATAGTCTAGCTTTCAGTTATTTAAACGTTATAATTATGCATCAAACATTTGATACATCTATCATACGTTTCCACAGGCTCTCGGTTAACCCTAAATCCCCCGGGGACACAGGGATAACCATGGCAATGATAGGCTGCTCGTTGGAGGAGATAGACACCCCGGCGCTCCTGCTGGACCTCGACGTCATGGAGGCCAACATAGAGAAGATGGCGGAAAGGTTCAGGGGGATGCCCGCTGAGCTCAGGCCCCACGCCAAGACCCACAAGACACCCGTAATAACGCAGAAACAGATACAGGCGGGAGCCATAGGCGTCACATGCGCCAAGCTGGGGGAGGCGGAGACCATGGCAGAGGCGGGCATAAGGGACATACTCATCGCCAACCAGATCGTGGGCGAGCCCAAGGTCACCAGGCTCATGAGCCTCGCCAAACACAGCGACGTAATAGTCGCCGTCGAGGACACCTTGAACGTGAAACACCTGGCCGAGAGGGCAAGGGAGAAGGGAGTCAGGCTCGACGTGCTCGTGGAGGTGGACGTGGGTAACAACCGCTGCGGCGTCATGCCCGGGAAGCCGGCTCTCCTCCTCGCCGAGGAGGTGCAGAGGCACCCGAGCCTGAACCTGAGGGGCCTCATGGGGTACGAGGGGTTCTGCCAGTTCATCACAGACATGGACGAGAAGAAGCTGAAGGTCACGGAGGCAATGGACAAGCTGGTGGGCACCCGGGACACCCTCGAGGACGCCGGCGTTGGAGTCGATATAGTGAGCGCGGGTGGCACGGGCACCCACATGATCAGCGGCAGGCACCCGGGGGTGACCGAGATCGAGGCCGGCAGCTACGTCTTCATGGACGCCCGGTACAGCCAGGTCCCCGGACTGGAGGAGTTCGGCCAAGCCATCAGCGTACTCAGCACCATTATAAGCACCAGCCACGAGGGGAAGGTTATCTGCGACGCCGGCCTCAAGACCCTCACCTTCGAGTTCGGCATGCCCCTCTTAAAGGGCAGGGACGACGCCAGGTACGTTAGGGCTAACGAGGAGCACGGCCACATCGAGGTGGACCCCGGCTTCGAGTTGGCGGTGGGAGACAAGTTCGAGCTAGTACCCACCCACTGCTGTACCAACACCAACCTATACGACCACATGCACTGCGTCAGGGACGGCAGACTGGAGGCCGTCTGGAGTATACAGGCCAGGGGAAGAAGCCAGTAGACTCAACACGCCCTTAAATCCAATTTATCCATTCGAGAACAAAAACAGAAAAAACTGACATTTTTTTAAGAATTATATCGAGAATAAACAGTATAAAAGCTGGATTTTTATAAAAAAACGTGATATATTAACGTTAAATCCGGAAGACTAATAACGCTATAATGTAATATATAAGTGAAAATGTCTCAAATATCCGTAAACACGGCTAAGGAAATGATACTTGACAAGCTAGAGGAGAAGATAGAAGACGGGAGGAAACCCATGGTGGAGTTCAGAAACATATACAAGGGAAAGAGGAAATGGAGCCCCATCTTCTTCAAGGCAGGACATGAGCTGGATGAAGAAAACGAGGACCTGAAAATTAAAATGAAATTCGGGTACCATCGGATAGTGAAAACAGAACACTAGGTCAAGACAAAGCAACCTGGCATATATTTGCATTTACCAATAAACCGTGTTCTCTAGGCTTCATACCTTGAAAAAATGGTTGAGGTTTACTCGAAAAAGAGGCCGTAGTCGTCCAGGATGGCGTGCAACTTTAAGACGGCTTCGGTTACGGCGCCCTCGTTCTTAGCACCCGTGCACACGATCTTCCCGGAGGTGAACACCAGCATCACCGCCTTCGGGACCCTCATCCTGTAGATCATGCCAGGGAACTGCTCGGGCTCATACATCACGTTATCCAGAAGGTCGCCGGCGAACTCCAGGTCTACCTTCCCCTGCAGGTTTGCCGACGCGACTATGTTCTGTATGGTGATTTCCGGCTTGTTCAGTATGACGATGCCGCCGTTCTTGAGCTCACGCACGACCTTCCTTATGGCGTTCTTAGCCGTCTTCTCAGATTTTGCGCCGGTGCAGACCATCTTGCCGCTGTTAAATATCAGAGTCGCCGTCTTGGGTCTCTTGAGCCTGAACACCAGGCCCGGGAAACGTTTCGGTTTGTACTCGACGTTCCTGAAGACCTTCAATATAGACAACAGATCTATCTTCTGGTTGAGAGTCGCAGACGCGACCACGTTTTCAATGTTGATGCTCAGCTCAGCGGCGTCTGCCGCCGGTTCTATTGACAAGTGGTATTGCCCCAGGCGCTTTGTCTATTCATCGTATCTCAATACGTATATGTCAACGGCTTCGTGGCCTTTGGGGGTGTCTAGCACTTTGAACTCCACGTTCTGGTTTTTGTGTGGGGTGTAACGTGAAGGATAGTTCGACTCATGGAAATACAGGTCGTCCGATAATCTATTCGTTTTTATGAATCCGTATCTCTTTTGCTTCGAAAAGAAAACGATTTTCCCTCTCATCCCTAATCGTGAAATAAGAAGAAATGATCCTATTTTAATATTTTTAAAACCAGATTCAGCTTTAACTATTATAGAAAAAATAACGATTATTCCTAAAAATACTCCGTATTCCTCTAAAAAAAGACGCCAATAACCCACGTAAAACAAGATAAATTATGGTTATTTTAAAACGATGGAAAAAATTAAGAATTTCTTATATATTAGGGCTACGGGGAAATAGGGGAAGACTGTGTGGGATAGGATTGCCCCATAAGAAGAGGAAAAGCAGAAAACAGAGAGGCTCAAGGTACTGTGGCTGGGGCCAAGTCGGGCAACACCGCGGAGGCGGCATGAGAGGAGGCAAAGGAAGAGCCGGAGGCCGCAAACACTTCTGGATCCGTACGGTGAAGTATGAACCCGACAGATACGAGAAGAAAGGGTTTCTACCTCCATCAGCGAAGAAGCCTAGACCTGAGACTCTCAACGTAGGTGAACTGAACGACATGATGGCAGTGAACCATGACGCACTCATAATGGACAAAGAGGGAGTAATCGACCTAGATTCAATGGGCTACGGTAAGCTATTAGGTAGAGGAGAAATCTCAAAGAAAATACAAGTTAAGGTCAAGGACCACTCTCAGTCAGCTGTTGAAAAAATCGAGGGAAAAGGCGGAAAAGTTATCATAGATTTTATATGATAATTTAGTTTTATTGATGTCCTGAACTTAAATAACCCCCATTATCTATTGTGTTTATATAACTTATTTTGGTTTTTTTAAAATATTTCAATAAAAAACAACACTTTTTAAGCAGTTTACCTATTAATATCATTGATTTACTTATCTATTAAGTAAAAAACACCAGTCTATAAGCTTGGATAAAATGGATTCCAGACCACTGGTGTGACTATAAAGACGATAAAAGTGATTTAAATGCAAGTCAGTATCATATCAGAGAACTCGTACCCCGTAAACCGGGGAGGAGTCAGTGAATGGTGTTCATCCCTTATCAGCAGCCTCCCAGACATATGCTTCAACGTATTCACCATCGCCCCCGATAAGAAACTGAGGTACGATATCCCCGAAAACCTCGTAGGAGTCGATGTAACCGAGCTCTCACGCCCATGTTTCATGGAAACCCAGAGCCATACCCGTGAAACCGTCAAGATCATGGAGTTGCTTAAACCAGTTCTCAAGGGGATGCCTCTTGATTGCCTGAAGATACTAAAACAGATGGAGAATACCGAGTTTACAGCGGAGGAACTAATAAGCTCAAAAGAAAATCTACGACTCCTTGAGGCGTTTTATCAACAAAATTACGAGGGAAACCCCTTCGTACCTTTCTATTATTCATGGATTTCTTTGTTCTACCTTCTCTTCAAGACCTTGGAACTATACAATAGACTCCCGAAGGCTGACGTCATCCACGCGCTTAACTCGGGATACGCGGGGCTTCTTGGAAGCCTCGCTAAGGTGAGGGAGGGAAACCCTCTCGTGGTAAGTGAACATGGTCTCTACCTCAAAGAACGTAGATTCGAGTTGAGGCACAGTGAGGTAGAGCCATGGCTGCACGGCCTGTATGTGGCCTTCTTCACCGGCCTGGTGAAGACTTCGTACAAATACAGCGACGTAGTTACTTCGGTCTGCAGGGATCATGTTTCCCATCAAAAAAGTATCGATCCGTCCATAGAGCCTAAAGTAATCTACAACGGGATCGATGTAAACAGGTTCGGGTTTAATAATCATGTCAACGACCATGGCCGCTACGTCGTGGGCACCATAAGCCGAGTCACCCCAATAAAGGACCAGCTCACGTTCATCAGATCAGCCCCACAGATACTCGAAAAACATGACACAAAGTTCTACGTCGTCGGGCAAATAGAGGACCAAGAGTACTTCGACGAGTGCAACCAGCTAATCAGGAAGTTAAACCTAGAGGACAACTTCGAGTTCACTGGTTTCCAGGATAGCGCCGAGTGGTACCCACGTTTCGACGTCTTCGTTTTATCATCCCTATCCGAGGGGTTTCCCTTGACCCTCCTTGAGGCCATGAGCTCGGGGGTCCCATGCGTCTCCACGGACGTGGGAGGCGTAGGAGAAGTCTTACGGAAGGAGTTCCTCGTCCCTAGATGGGATCCTAAGAGCCTCGCCGCTAAAGTCAGCTGGCTGTTGGAAGACGAGGCGAAACGTGAGTTGGTGCGGCACTACGGTAGAAAACTTGTAGAGAAACGTTTCAGCGTCGACGCCATGGCGTCCGAGTACAGAGACATATACGAGGGGCTTGTATGACGGCTATCACGTTTCCGTTGAAAAAGTTCCCCGGCCAGTTCAGCCACAGGAGCATGGTGTTCACCGGCAGAGCCTCGGCTCACATCATAATATTAACGTTGTCGGTGTCACTGCATTGTTTCCTTATCCAAGCATTACAGGTGCGATGGCTCCTCGATGCGTTACTCTACTCACTACCAATGATAGGCTCTGTGCTTTTTCAGATAATTTACCTTGTTAACGTGAGGCTTGATGATGCTGATTACTTTGACATGAGTCTTAAAAAACTCAAAGAAAGGTATGAGGGAGACAGCAGGTACTTCGATAATATGGGTGTTCTGGGGTTTCTCGCGTCTGCGGCGTCGTTATCCTATGCATCAATGAAATATATTCAAGAGGGCTTTTTTTCACCCTTAATAACGGCTTCAAATGCTTGTCTGCTATTTCTCCTCTACTATGTATCACTGCACAAGGGACTGTACACCAACAAGAGGGTAACCGTCTACGTCCTCTCAGTAGCCGTAATAGAGACCGGTTTCATCGCTACATCTATATCAGGGATGCATCTAGTGTCGTTCACTATCCTATGCGTGACGGCAGCGTACCTTCTCTATGAGCGTTCGAAAGGGCACAACCTTTACGAGTTACTGCAAGACATAATCAAATAATTTATCTACTTTTTTCTGACGAGAGGTGACTACGTTCTTTGGCTCTCCATAAGATTTATAATAGTTGATCGATCCCGCTGAATGAACGAAACCGGTGTCTTAGCCTCTGAAAATGTCGGACACGATTAGATCTCGGGGTCTCCTTGAAGGAGACACGGAAAAGGGGTTTTTAGGTGCACAGTTTTCCCTTGAGCAGGATGAGAATATGCGACCAGGCTTGAAGCCGGTGTCAGTCATCGTACTTGGAGCCGGGGAAAGGGGAAAAATATACGCCGACTACGCTTTGACGCATCCCGATAGGATAAAGGTGGTTGGCGTGGCTGAACCTAGGCGCCATCAAAGAATGAACATGGTGGAGGCCCACCGCATACCTGATGAGAATATCTTCGAGGACTGGGCCGCGGTCTTCAAGAGAGAAAGGTTCGCTGACGCGGTCATCATCGCTACACCGGACAGGCTGCACGCTTCGCCCACGCTTTCAGCCGCTGAAAAGGGTTATCCTATATTGTTGGAGAAGCCCATGGCGCCAACAGAGGAGGAGTGCAGAGCCATAGTAAAGACCGTCATGAACAAAGGGGTTATTTTCAGCGTGTGTCACGTACTTAGACACACCAACTACACGAGGGAGCTTAAACGCATCATAGACTCGGGTGTGCTGGGGGAGGTCGTCTCGATACAGCACCTTGAGCCTGTCGGGCACTGGCATCAGGCACACTCATTTGTCAGAGGCAACTGGAGAAGAAGCGACGAGTCCAGTTCCATGCTTCTAGCTAAGTCTTGTCACGACGTTGACTGGATAAGGTACATCATGGGTGTTCCCTACAGGTCCGTCTCCTCTTTCGGCAGCTTGAACCATTTCAAAAAAGAGAGAACTCCAAATGGGGCAGCCGATAGATGCATCGATTGCCCAGGCGACGTTGAGCAGAGTTGTCCATACTCCGCCAAGAGGATCTACATGGGGTTCATAGAGAAGGGAGTCAAGGGATGGCCAGTGGACGCGGTGACCTTGGACAACGATGCTGAGAACCTTGTGAAAGCCCTCAGGGAGGGCCCTTATGGGCGATGTGTATACGCTTGTGACAACGATGCCGTTGACAACCAAGTAACGATCATGGAGTTTGAAGGAGGGAAGACGGCGTGCTTCGTGATGACTGCCTTCACAGAGGCGACCAGCCGCAGGACCAGGATCTTCGGAACCAAGAGTGAAGTCGAGGTGGATGGACGATTTATCCGTGTTTTCGACTTCTTAGGCATGCGGCACACTGTCATCGACACAGCCAGAGATGAGAGCGACCTAGCTGGTCATGAAGGAGGCGATCTCGGCGTTGTAGAAAACTTCATCGACGCGGTTAGGCAGGGAGATCAATCGAAGATTCTAACAGGCGCCACCGAGACCCTTGAAAGCCATCTAATCGTCTTCGCCGCCGAGCGTTCTAGGCTTGAGAAAAGGGTTGTTAACGTATCGCCTTGAATGTTGATCTCAACATACAATAAATTTCGCCATCATCTACTTCCTCAGGCATGGAACGATACCCGAATCTATGTAAAATTATACTAAATTATAATATCAAACTGGACCCGTGTTTTTCAGAAGGATCTTTATAATTTAAAATTAAATTTAATGTTAGTGACACCCTTAGCCTCGAAAGAGCTTCTCGACATGCTGAACAAGGCCATCGCCATGGAGATGCAGGTCGTCATCCAGTACATGTGGCAACACGTCCAGTGGAGCGGAGTCAAGCACTTCGCTGTGAAGGAAGAATAACATGGATTATCGCCTAGCAGGATTCAATCAAGCAGAAAAATAGGTTAATAATAGGTATCCATCCACCGTTTTTATTATAAAACCTCAGCCTGTAACCGTCAACCATCCGTGTGGAGGTAGAGACATGTCCTACAAGTTCCAGATGTACATGGACAAGACGGGTGATTGGAGGTGGCGGTTCATCGCACCAAACAACAAGAAGATGGCCGACTCGGGTGAAGGCTACAAGAGCGAGTCGAGCTGCATGAACGCCATCGAGGTCCTCCGAAGAGAATCCGACGCGTCCAAGATCACCAAACTGGTGCCAAAATAGCTCTTTCTCGATGCAAGACAAAAGGAGAAGGGGTTTTCCTAGGGCTTTGCATGCCTTATTTCCTGGGGAAGAGGGGCTTGTAGTCGGCGGCCTTTCCTATGAGCGCCTTCTGCTCCTCCTCATCCATGGGGGTATAGTCTTCAGCCAGCTCTATCATGGTCCTCGCGATCTCCATGTCCGATGAGGTCGCGGCGGTGGTGACGCCCTGCGAGAGGGTGAACCGAAGCGCCTCGTCTATCCCTGCCCGCGTCGTGAAGGGCTCGTACCACGTGTCACGGGTCTTCTCCTCCGTGGGGTAGGGGCCCTTGGCCACCGTCTTCATGGCTATCACCCCGATGTCCAGCTGCTTGGTCTTCTCCAGCACGGGGACGTAGTCGTTCCTCGGCTCAGGGTGTGCATGCAGCACATAGTTGACTGGGAGAAGGACCGTTTCCAGCTCGATGTGCTTGAGGGCCCTAATTATGTTCTCGTGGTTGTGGCTCGTGATCCCGATGTGGTTTATCAGTCCCTCCTCCCTTACCTCCTTGAAGGCTTGGAGGGCGCCGTTCTCGCCGACGACGGTGCTTAGCTCATCGGGGTCGTCCAGCCCGTGGAACTGGTAGAGATCAATGTAATCCGTCTGAAGAAGATCCAGGCTGCTCATGAGCTCCATGCGTGCCTCCTGCTTGGTCCTCTTCCCGGTCTTGCATGCGAGGAACACGTCGTCCCTGTACTCCTTGACCCATTTACCGAGCCTGGCCTCGGCGTCACCGTAGGTGGGTGCCACGTCGATGTGGTTGACGCCCATATCCATGGAGTACTTGACGAACTCGTCCCCTCTTTTCTCCTCTATGGGGTAGATGAACACGGCTCCACCCAGGGTGACCAGCGTGCTTTCGTGCCCAGTCCTGCCTAAACGTCTTTTCTTCATCAACAATATCTCCCCCGTGCACCGTTTTAAACGTCCCGCACCTGAACATACAGAAAGATCGAGGGAATGGTCTGACTATGTTACCTGGTGGTCGTATTCGTCGTTCAATGTCCTATACGGGGTGATCCTCAGGCCCCTGTCCTGTACGCTGTATCCCCGGATGCCGTCGTACTCTACGTCGTTCATCTCCAGAAGCTTGAGCGTCTTCTCCTCGAAACCCTCTGGGACGTACAGGAATAGCTTCTTGTAAATGCGTCCTCGGGGGGCGCAGTCGGAGAGAATCCTCCACCGGGGAACGCTATCCATGGTTATCGAGTCGGCGATCTCCACCGACCCGAACTCGCGTATGTCTCCGTCTCTTTTTAGGACTACTATGCTCGGGTATTCGACGCCGTTCCCCCACTTGACGCCGAACCTCCTGGTCTCGTCGTTTACGATGGTCCTCGCGTCCATGGGCCAGTTCTCCTGGTCCACGAAGGGGAAGCGCGTGGCGGCTATTATCCGCGCCACCCTGTTTCTAAGCACCTCGGGGCCAACCATTCTAACCAGACCAGTACACGGGTTCAGATAATGTTATCGCGATAAAAGAGGGAGACTAGTTACCTGGGGGTCGGTATCCACCACTCCCTTCCCCGCTTCGTCTCGATGTACTCCGGCCACCTGATGTCCAGCGGCGGCTGCAGGTCGCTTGATAGCAGCGGCGGAACCCATCTGCTTCCCCCTACGCCTCCGCCGGTCCTCTCGTTGAACTCATCCTTGGCCTTCGCGAGCACCTCAGGCTTCGTGAGGAGGTCTATGAGGCACCCCGAGATCACCTTGGCCCCCGTGAATATGGCGGGGTCGATGGTGCTGCGTTCACCGGTCATGGCCAGCGCCGCCCAGCGGGGATAGTTGACTTCTTCATAGGGTCTGAGCACCGCCTTGGCTGTTCTCACGCGGGCCGACGGCGCGTGCCAATTGTACTCCACGTAGTCGTCCGACGAGTAGTGGGTCTGCCACCCGGGGAGCAGCCTCCTGATGGCGTTCTCGCCCTCCTCCAGCGTCAGAAGCCTCTGGCAACCCTCGGTGAAGGGGTCATCCATGGGCTGGTGTCCCAGGTTTCTCTGTATCTCCCTTCCGAACCTCTTGGCCTCCTCACCGTACACCGTGGGCCCCACCTGCCTGAAGTTCTCGTACGCCATCTCCGCGAGGGCCGTGTTGTGCAGGCCCACCCGGGTCTTGGTTATGATCCTCTCGGTGACCCTGCACCCGCAGGCGTCGGCGACCGCCCTGGCGTTCCTCGAAAGGAACTCGTGGGTCTTCTCCTGCATCTCCAGGGTGGGGGCCCTGAACGCGTAGAGGATCTGGCTGATCATGGGAGGGGCGGTGTTGCTCTGGCCTGCTATGGTGACGTACTCGGTGATGGTCCAGCCGGCGGTCCTCGGGTGGATGGCCTCCTTGCTGTACTTGGTGACCGTGTACATCATGCACACGGCGTCCAGCGCCCCCGGGTTGGCCCTGTACCAGCCCACCCGCGGCGCGGGTGAGCCCCATCTCTCGGGTTCGTGCGCCTCGAAGGTGTACGCTATGTTCCAGTAGGCGCCGCAGTGGGTCTCGGAGACGATCCTGTTGTCCACGCCGGGGTGGTAGCATATGCTGGCGTCCAAGTCGTCGTAGTAGCCCCTGGCGGCGTGGTAGGGCTTGGAGACGCATATCTTCTCGGCGGGCTCCCCCATGAACCTCAGAGTGCCCCTGAGCCCGTGCTCCTCCATAACGTGCCTCGTCGCCAGTACGCCCATGAGGGCCGTTATCCCCAGGGCGGAGTGGGGGTCGGTGTGACCCGCGGCGTATGGGTGAAGGGATTCGTCCCTTAGCTTCGGGTAGGGGGTGGCCGCCTGGTTGTTCCCCGGAGTCGCGTCGTACTCCGCGAAAGACGCGAGAACCGGCTTCCCCTCGCCCCAGACAGCGCAGAACGCGGTGGGCATCCCCCCGGAGCCTTCCTCGACGCTGAACCCCTCCTTCCTAAGGATATCCACGTAGGCTGCGGAGGACTCATACTCCCGTAGCGCCGGCTCCGCAAGGTGCCATATCTTTTGATGGGTGTCCGATATCCATTTCTCGTTCTCATCCACCCATCCCCATGCGAGTGCCTTCATCTCATTTGAGTCCATGACAAACCCTCTCTAACTCATTTCACCAGATATCTATGTGAGACTTTCCCCGACAATCATGCTGTAAGAAGGATAAACCTTGAACCGTTGAAGCTATGGTAACCGATGCTAATTACACCTGAGTAGATCGCAGTCAGTTCCTCGTTACGAGTCGTCACGAGCAGGTTTCATAACAGGTGTTTTAAATTGAGGGGCGATGGTTATGAAGACACACATGATACTATCGTTGATTGGTCAGGAAGGTGGAGGCTTCGACTTCATCTGGTATCTTCTACCCCTGCTTTGCTGCCTGATGACAATGCAGCAGAGAGGCGGAAGCCCCCAGGAATCCGGGACAGAGAGCGAGTCTTTCTACACAACTCAAGACGTCCAGGAGTCCTTCGGGAGAATAGAGGAAGAGGTCGCCAAGTGGAGGCAAGAGGCCCTGGAAAGGAAGGAGGCGTCGGGAGGCGTCGTCTCCAGCATAAGGAGGCTCATCGGGGGCGGACAGCCAGCCGAGAGGTTCGTGGAGGAGGAGAACACCCCCCCACGCCTGCTGAGCTTGACCGACTCGTCTGGCCCCGTCTACTTCGAGTTCACAGAGGTGGAGGGCGGAGGAACCGTGGTCAAGGCTACATACGGCCGTTCGATAAGGAGAAGGGTGGCGACGCTTAAGGCGGAGCTTCCCCTGAAGATACCGGCGACCCCCGTAGGGCTTAACTGTCCTTCATGCGGGAAGCCGGTGCTGAGGGAGTTCAACCTGTGCCCCTACTGTGGCTCGGAGCTGATTAAGGAGTAAAGATGCATTGGAGCTATGGAGGCTGCTGGCCCACAACCACTGGGTGACCCTCAACCTGTATGGGATCGAGCTGAGGCTATGCGCCCGCTGCTCCGGTTACCTCCTCGGCTTCACCGCGCCGCTTCTCGTCTCGGGGCTCGTCGCAGACCTCTCGGGGTCGCTGGACGTCAGGGTCCAGCTGCTAGCCTGCTTCCTCCTGGCTCTACCCTACGCCGTTGACTGGGTCACCCAGTCATGGGGGGTGAGGGAGAGCAGCAACGGGATGAGGCTGGTCACGGGCACCTTGACGGGTATGAGTGTATTCCTTTTTTCGAGGCTTGACATCGTATCGGGGAGAGCCGTCTTCGTCAACGCGGCCATGTTTATTTTCGTTATAGGGCATCTAGGCAAGTTAAAGAGAGCCAGTTAGTCTCATGCTTCTTTGTTTACGCGGAATGATCGGTGGTTAAGAGACGGGTAATGATCTCTAAGAAGTAGGGTTGAGGGTGCCCCGATTTTAGGAGAAATCCTTTGGTTGATGCCTGACTTGGAAACATCGGGGCCCCTCTGGGTTACACGGCAGCATAAGCCGCCAAGCCATTCTTGGATGGTATTAATTATTTAAGATGAATGGGCAGCTAAAATCATCCAAACCCGATGTTTATTGAATGATTCGCCTGAAACGGTGGTGGACTGGGAGGGATTTGAACCCCCGACCTCTGCCATGCCAAGGCAGCATTCATACCAGCTGAACTACCAGCCCAGCACTCCTCGTAGAAGCGGGCGGGTTTCTTAAATCTTTTCCCAGACACACACTAGTCTAAACATTCGCAATAAAACATAATATTACTAGCATAAAGGCGACATCATAGCGTAGGATGAGATGCTCCACGCTCAAACATATCGGAAACCCCCGGAAAACTATTTAACACGCAGCCCGAGGAATGCAGATAAATGAAGGTCAGCGTCGTAATCCCAGCACTCAACGAGGAGGCCGAAATAGGCAAGTGCCTGGAATCCATACGACGCCAGGACCAGGAAGTAGAACTCATAGTCATAGACAACGGCAGCGTGGACCGCACACCCGAGATAGCCGGGGAGCACAGCGACAGGGTCTTCATCAAGCCCGGGTACAGCCTGGCCGAGATGAGGGACCTGGGCGCCAGGGAGGCGGCCGGTGAGATCATCGTCACCACGGACGCCGACTGCGTCGCCCCGGAAGGCTGGATCAGCACGCTCGTTAAACCCTTCGAGGACCCCAAGGTCGTCGCCGTGGGCGGCGGGATAAGGCCCGTAAACAGGAACGCCTTGAGCAGGTTCTACTGCTGGATGAGCGCCCTCGTGCAGGGATTTTTCGGCCTGTTTCAGGGGGCCAACATGGCGTACAGGAAGGACGCCTACCTCAAGTCGCCGGGCTACGCCGAAGCGAAGCGCGCCGAGGACTGGAACCTGTCATGGCACCTCAGGCGGTACGGGAAAACCAAGTTCATCCGCCGCGCCTACACCTACACCGATATACCCTTCAACCGGCAGGTGGAGTTCCCCGGAATCATCATCAGCGGGCTACTGATTCTTCTAGGCGGCGTCACCGGATGGCTGAACCTCGTGGGGTTCGGCCTAGGCTACATACTGAGCGAGGCAGCCACGTTCGTGTACAGGCACC
>CAZEMD010000011.1:0-17565 GCA_964513225.1 uncultured Candidatus Bathyarchaeia archaeon
CTATTATGGCGGCGAAGCCGCCGGCGTATAGGCCGCTAACTATCACCCTGTTGAGCTTCCCCTCGTACAGTATGCTCAGGAGGGCGCCTAGGTACCAGAGCGTTATGCCCGCCAGCAGCGGCATGAGCACCACGCTTATGCCCACGTGGATGAGCGACTCGGGCATGTAGGGGAGGAACGTGCTGAAGTCGCCCACGGTGTAGGGCGTGGCGAAGCTGATGCCGCTGAGCACGAGCGCCACGAACAGGTACAGCACCGTGGCCCTGATGAGTCTGCTGCGGTTCTCAGCTTCCATTCTTCATCAGCTCCACGATTAAATCTATTGTGGCGTTGGTACGCTTAAAGTCCTCCACCGCGATGGGCATGTTGCTGTACATGGCTATCTCGTAGCTGGTGACCAGGTCCTCCAGTGCGGCGTGGGCGTTCACCGGCAGCCTGTCGATTAGTATGTACTCGAACTCCCGCGGCGTCATGGTGTCGTCTATGTCCGGATACATGCGCATCATGCTGACGTAGAACCTGTTGAAGAGCTTCACCACGCCCTCCTCGTAGCTGCTGTACTCTAGGGGGACGCCGTCCTCGTACCCTATTCGCTCTCTGCCGGCCGGGAGAATGACCCTGGGCTCGGTGAAGTCTTCCTCCTTCATGCGCCTGCTCCTCTTGGCGGCGTACACGCCTACGCCCAAGGCGCCGCTGAGCGCGATTATTATGTTCTGCGGGAACCCGAATATGAGGGCCAGCAGGTTGTCGGGGGACGGCGGTGGCAGCATGACGCTGACGCCGAAGGAGGTGCTGGAGCCCACGTAGTAGTGTGTGTCCTCCATACTCATGCTGATGTTTTCTTCGCCGTCCTCAGGGAAGAGGGCCGGGAAGCTTATCCTGCCCTGGCCGTCGCTCACCAGCTCCATGGTCTTGTTCAGGTACCATACTTGGAGGGTGGCGTTGGGCAGGGGCTCGCCTGTGGCCGTCTCCACGATGTAGCCGTTGTACGTTATGTTCTTTGCGGCGTAGACCCTCTTGGGGCCGGAGATGGCTACGTCGGTCTCCGACATGAGCGTTATGGGCGGGTCGCTGACGCTCTCCAGGTACCACCTGTTCTCCAGGGTGTGGGCTATGAGGTCGTAGTCGCCGACGGCTAGCTCCGTCGAGGCGTCGCAGGTCACGTTGAAGAAGCCTTCCTCCACGAAGCCGACGCCCACCACCAGGCCCGTCTCGTTGTAGTCCGTCTTGTCCGCCTTGAGTATTATCTCCACCTGAGGGCCGCTCACCGCGGAGCCGTTGACGGTGGTCACGGTGCCCCAGACGTTGAACGTCTTGCCCTTGAGCGCCACGGGGTCGTTCCCCGTGATGTTGGTGAACGTCGCCTCCTTGGTGATGTTGACCTCGCCCTCGTCGTAGTGCTTAGGGGTGGCGTCGAATATGGTCCAGCCCACGCTGCCCAGGTTGGCCTCGACGTACAGGTACGCCTGCTGGGGCAGGACGTACTGGTGCTCGGCCCACGGGTCTATCATGAACCCTATGACGGCCCTGGCGGGTAGATCGATGCTCCTGGCCATGAGTATGAGCGCGGAGTTGAAGTGGGCGCCTGTCCCCTTCCTGTCGTTGAAGAGGAACCACACCACGGGGTCTATCCCCGAGGGTGGTGGGGTGAACTCCTCGCTGAACTCGTAGTTGTCCCTCAAGTAACTCTCTATTGCCTTGTACTTCTCGTAGGGGCTCGTCTTGTCCTCCGTTACCTCCAGCGCGAGCCCCATGAGCCGGGTCTCTATGCGGCTGGGCACTTCGAGGGTGGCTTCCGTGGGGACGGGCTCGGCGGCTCTCAGCGCGGCCTCGGAGAAGCCGTGTATCACGTGGCTCACCCAGTAAGGATCGGTGAACGGCTCCGTTGACGTGAAGCTCTGGGCCTCGGGGTAGTACATGAGGCTGCCGTTGAAATCCGTCACCGCCTGGGTGCTGGGCGCCACGGTGACCCACCCCGTGAAGACGGTGAGGGGGTCGACGTAGAACTGGTTGTTTATGGTGGCGGAGGCCCCGGATGTCTGGTCCGGTATGATGTCCCCCTCGTGGGGCTCGGACGCTAAGCCGGTGACTGGGTACCATGTGCCGCCCGTGTAGTTCTCGGCGGGCATCCTCCTGAGGTACTTGGTCTTGGGTGGGAGCCGCAGCTCCATTATGGGGCCCAGCTTCCGTGGCTCCACGTTGGTTACGTCTACCTCGTCTGATGTTTTGCCGAGGCTGCCGGGGTCCATTATCGGGTTGACGGGCCCCGGTTTGTCCTCGTCCAGCTCGAGGCGTGTGATGTCTCCTAGTGTGTTTATGGCTGCGCTGAGCATCCCCACGCTAAGGGTCAGCACTAAGAGTAGGAGAGCGAGCCTAGCGTACCGGTTCAACCTGTTCGAATAGTCTCACCCAGCGGTTTTATTCTTTTACTAACCGGGGGAGCCTTTTTCCCGCTTCTATCCGTTTTTGTCTCGTTTTTCCGCTACGTTCCTTGATGTTTGCCTCAAAACTTGTATCGTTAATATGGATGAAATGTCAACGTACGTGTCAAGTTATTCCCGGGGCCCGAGAGTAACGCATCGACCCCGATAAATGCTTTAGCCCACCCCGGCCCCAGATATACCCATGTGGACCGTCAAATCCGAGTCGGGGAGGCTCCGCGCGGTGCTCGTACAGGACTCCGCGGAGCAGCTGTGGACCAGGAGGATGCCCTTCGCGGGGATGGAGTCCAGCCTTCTCTACGTCGAGCGTGACCCCCACGCCCAGATGGACCCCGGGCACGAGGAGTGGCTGGAGCTGCCCAAGATCCTCAGAGACGAGGGCGTCAGGGTCTTCGAGGTGAAGTCCATGCTGGCCAATATACTGGAAGACGCATCGACGGCAGACCGCGAGGCGATGGTAGAGGATTTCTGGGGCGGGGCGCCCAGGAAACCAGACCCGGATGAGCTGACGGTTGACCATCTCCTCTGGGGCTACCCGCCTAAACCATACTATGATATGCGGCAGGGCAGGGTGGTGCTGCCCGACTTCAGGCGGGTCGCGTGGACCTACACCCGGGACACCAGCTTCACCACCCAGGTCGGGACGGTCGTCTGCAACATGAGGCGGTACAGCCGCCGCCACGAGCCCCGGGTGGTCAAGCTCTGCTACACGCACGACCCGGTTCTCCGCGAGAACGTGGAGATCGTGTACGACGCCAACGACGCCGAGGGGGTGTATACCGAGCCCCCGTGCGTGGAGGGCGGGGACACCCAGATCATAGACGAGGAGACGATAGCCATCGGCGTCGGCCAGAGGTCCACGGTCACCGGGGTCTTGGAGACGGCTGAGAGGCTGTTCGAGGCGGACGTGGACGGCGATCTTAGGTACGTGTGCGCCGTCACGCTCGCCGAGAGGCCCGCCGTGGACTACATGCACCTTGACGTGACCATCAACTACCCTGACAGGGGTAAGGCGCTGGTCATGCCGTACGTCTACGACACGGAGCTGGTGCCCGACTATCCGCCGAAGAAGCTGCTGCTCAAGACGCTGGAGGCCGTGAGGGCCCAGAGCGAGGCCCACGGGCGGCCCATGGCGCCCCTCGTCCACCCCGACCAATTCAGGGACCTCGGCAGGACAACCGTCTACGTCAACGATGGCGGCCGCCCCGAGCCTCTACGGACAGAGAACAGCTTCCTGGACTTCCTCATAAGAGAAGGTAAGCTGGAGAGGGACGGGCTCATCTACGTGGGCGGCGTCCCCGAGGACCCTTTCGACGTGGTTCACCTGCTGGAGGCCATGATGGAGCAGAGCCGAGGAGCCGCGAACATAGTGACGGTGAAGCCTGGGGTGGTGATCGCCTACGACAGGAACAGGGGGACCAACCGGGCGCTCAGGGACCACGGGGTGAAGGTGCGCGAGTGGAGCAGCGGCTACCTGGACCTGCTGGGCGGCCCCCATTGCAGCACCAGCCCCCTCTGGCGCGGCCCGGCTTAAACCCTTTAAGCGGTCGATGAGCCGTTACTGTGGGTTCATAAGGTGGAACGCGTCCGTGAGAGATTCAGCTTCATGAGCGGTAACATGCTCGTCCTCACGGTGCGTCAGTCGCTGGGCATGTTCTTCAGGCGCATGGTTGTTCCCTACGCCTCGCTCTTCATCCTCGAGGTGGGCGGCACCTCGTCCCAGATCGGGGTGGTGAACAGCCTCCGTCCCTTGGCTGGGCTCCTCATGTTCCCCATATCGGGGTATCTGACGGATCGGACCAGCAGGGTGAGGCTCATCGCGTTGGCCGGTTATCTGTCGGCTGTCAGTATGCTTCTGTATGTGTTCGCTCCGAGCTGGGAGTGGATCGCTTTGGGGTCCTTGATCCAGGGCTTCATGGTGTTCCAGTTCCCGCCTACCTCCGCTATCCTGGCTGACTCTCTCACCCCCGGGAACCGGGGGACGGGGATAGCGGCCATGAACTTGGTGGCCACGGGCTTGTCCTTGTTCAGCCCATACATAGCGGGCGTGCTCCTGGAGATGCTGGGTGTCGGCGTGGGGATGAGGGTGATGTACGGGCTTCTCGCTTGTTCGAGCCTCGTCGGCGCCGTGTTGGTCTCGCGTTACATGGAGGACTCTAGTGGGGTGACGGGCTTCGACGACCTCCCCTCTCTGTGGGCGATCCTCCGTGAGGCGTACAGCGGGGTTCCCGATCTCGTTTTGGGGCTGCCCGGCTCCGTCAAGGCTCTGGGCGTCGTCGTCCTCCTGGGCTTCATCGGCAACGCCGTGTCTAGCCCTTTCTGGGTCGTCTACGTGGTCGAGGAGCTGGGGTTGTCCAGTCTGGACTGGGGGCTGATCGTCATGTTGGAGACGATACTGAAGACGTTGTTTACGTTTCCGGCCGGTGTGTTGGTGGACAGGTATGGGAGGACCAGGAACCTTGTCGTCGCGTTGCTGGTGTCGTTGTTTTCGATGCCATTGATGGTCTACGCGGGGGGTTTCTACCATGTCCTGTTTATCCGTCTGGCTGTTGCGGTGGCTGGGACGTTGTTCACTCCTGCTTGCACCGCTTTGATGGCTGACTATGTTCCAAGCGGGATGAGGGGGCGCGTCATGGCGGCGCTTGGACGAGGAAGCATGATGGTGGGGGCGGCTGGCGGCGGCACGGGGGGCCCTGGTATGGGGTATCTGTTCACCGTTCCTGTTGTGGCCGCTTCGGTATTGGGTGGTTTGTTGTACGCCGTGAACCCGGTCTATACTTGGCTCTCTCTCTTGGCGGCGACGTTGTTGCAGGTGTTCGTTCTTGTCTTGTTTGTCAGAGACCCTGATGTGGCCCACTGATCCGGCCTGTCTTGTGTCAGGTTACCTGTAATTATGGAAAAAATTCCTGGCTTAGAAGACAAAAGGAGACTTGGCTTGAGTACATGGGGTATTACTAGTGTTTTTTCTTTTCCTAGTCTTTGAGTGGGTTGATGATGTGTTCGGCGAAGAGTCGTAGACTCTCTTTCCGAGCCACGAGGTTCGGGACGCGCCGCGCGGCTCGAACGCTGAAGATGAAGTACGTCACGCCTATGTCTATGATGTGTTGAACCTTTTGTAGGCCTTCCTCGGGGGTGCCGATGAGGTGGCGTGCCCGGTACCGGCTCAGCCACTCGTCGAAAGACGAGTATTGATCCTGTATCGGACGCCCTCGTTCCTGGCCTGTATGATAGAGTTCTTTCATCGCCTCGATGAGGGCGTCTTCGCTCTGGTAGATGTCCATCGACGCGTAGTAGGTCTTGTCGATGCTATCGTAGTCTCGTCCGACCTGGGCGCAGTACTTCTTCAGTATGCCCATTTTTCGTCGGTACTCGTCTGGGGGGCCAAACCCGTTCCACCGATCGGCGTAGGCTGCCACGGCCTTCAGGGTGTAGGTCTCGCCGCCTCCGCCTATCGTTATGGGGGGATGCGGTTTCTGCAGCGGCTTCGGGTAGCAGACGGCGTCACGTATGTGGTAATGTTTCCCGTCGAAGCTCGGGTTCTCCTGCGTCCACATGCGCTTGATGATTTCCAGGCTTTCCTGCATCCGCTCAACACGAACACGTGGGTTGGGGAAATCGTACCCGTAAGTCTCGTGTTCTTCTTGGTTCCAGCCGGCTCCTATCCCGAACTCGAGGCGTCCCTGAGACGTGATGTCTAGCGTCGCGGCCATCTTCGCGAGGAGGGCTGGGTTCCGCCAGTTGTTGCAGAGAACCAGGGTGCCGAGCCGTATCTTTGTGGTTATGGTGGAGAGGGCGGAGAGGATCGTCCAGACCTCTAGTCGCGAGCCGCCTGTGGTGAGGTGGTCGCCGAACCAGATGGAGTCGTAGCCGAGTTCTTCGCAGTATAGAGCGGTTGAATTCAGGTCGTCCCAGTCGGTGGGTGCGTAGTATCGGGCGCTGGATTGGATTCCAAATCGTGTCTCTTTCATTCTCGGACCACATCATACCTTATGCGTTTAACGCCGTGTAGGCGCGGTGCCTTGACAAAGACGTTTGAGAGACCATTAAAGTATTAAGCCTTCCAGTATGTTTTGTCGTAATGCGGTAAATTAAATATCCGTGTTACATGGAATTAACGTTTTAGGGCGTGTTTTTGTGTTCGGTGGATTACACTTTTGTATATGATTTGATCTGAAAGGGGCGTTTCTGGGGCTCCTTTCGATGAACGGGGTTTCGGTTCGCCTTTTCTCGTCTACCCCCCCTCCCCCTTGGATGAGGGTGTTTATGGGTGGCTTGGCGGGTCGATTTTTCTTGTCCATGGAAATGGGTTGTATGGTTGTAGGAGGTGGCGGAAACACCTTTCGTCGGTAAGCGCCGTGGCTGTCCGTTGTTCAGTAGTGTATTATCTGCATGACGTTGCGTGGGCACGCCTCCACACATCTCATGCACCTCGTGCATCTGTCATCTATCACGGTGGGGGGCTTGGTGTCCTTTATGGCGTTCTCCGGGCACGCGTATATGCAGTAGTAACACGCCGCACATTTGCCGACCACGCCCACGTAGACGGACTCGTCGTATCTGTATTTCTCGACCTCCGCCGACCCCAACAGGTCTTACCTTCATTTGTACAGCGCTCGTTCACAATATAATGGTTGATGCGCGGCTGGGAAGACACGGAGCCTAAGAACGTTCTCCGGTCGAAGGTTGAGAAGGGAACCTATACAGGGTACAAGTCAGTGCTACCTGTCTTCCTCTCTTTATACAACAAGCACAATTATTCATTGTGAATTACAGCGAATTATTATATTTACGCTCGGCAATTAACGCCGCCGTTTTCTCTATGGTAAATGTTAATCACATATAAATATAATAACATTCATCTATGCAAAAAATAAATTCTAAATATAGAATAATTACATCTCTTAAATTTTTACTTTTATTTAACACGTTATTCTATACTTTATTTTAATTATAAAGTATTTAATCACATAGTAATGATTATAAAAATCCACAACATATTATCATTCACATTCTAAGAGGTATATGTATGTCAGCATCTATGAGTGTTGGTCAGGAGCTACTTAACGTACCGTTCGCCGACATGGTTCGGAACCTCTCGTTGGCGATCGCTGATGGACAGCTAGCGTTGGACATGAACTCTATCCAGGTCGCTCAGGAGCTTGCCCAGACCTATTTGGACGAGGACACCGTCGTCATGGCTATAGAGGAGACCGTTGATGGTGAGGGAAGCGTCACAGATACGAATCTGATAATGAACGATAAGCCCATCTCTCTCCTAGCATACGGTATGGAGCCGAGGTTCTACGAGTTCTCGGAGTCGATAATAGAGGTCAAGATAACGGTCACCATAAGATATGAGAGGGCATTCGAGACGAGCTTCCAGAGCAAGTTCGAGATAAAGAACAAGACTGACGCGAAGTTGAAATACAGGACTCCATGGTGGTCCAGCCTGCTATTCGGGAAGGCGTCGGCCGAGGTGAAGACCACCACGACGGTCGCATTCGCTACAACATTCAACGCGAAGTATTCAAGCAAGTACAACTTCAAAGCCGAGGGAACGAGTCTGCTGAGGACCACGTTGCGGCCGGTACCGGCTCCCGCTAGGTCTGTTCCCAAGATCAGGGTGAAGGAACAGACACCACCTTAAAAAAAGGAAGGAGGGTGAAGGAGCCTGCCTGAGGAAGCCATCATCACGGGCGCATTGGTGAAACCGCTCAGCGACGTACTGGTGCAGGTAGGTAAGGCCGTGGCGGAGACCCAGAACGCTCTGGACAGGAACTCAGCCGACACCCAGATCTTCATCGAGAACGACGAGATACTCAGTCAATACGACATGAGGGCCACGTGGTACCACATGCCCGAGGTCAACCTCGAACTCAAGATGTCGCTTTCGGTGCACGAGGAGACGAAGGGGGGCATAACCATACCCCAGATATTCGGCGCCCCCATAGACGCCTCGTACGTCACGAACTTCGACTACGACGTAGCGGGTTCCAGCGAGATAAAGGTGAAGATAGTGCCCATCCCGCCGCCCTCCACGTTGGAGACTGAGTGATCGAATGCCAGACCCCCATTTTTACGGAACCAGGTGATCTTCGAGGTCTAGATATGTCCGGAAGGGAGAACAATGACGAGTTGGAGCCGCTGAGGGCCACCATCCAGCTAAAGGACCAGACCATAGTGAGCCTGCAGGGGCAGCTATCTGATCTGAAGGCGGCTAAGGAGCAGTCGGATACGGCGCACAGAGAATTATCGGGAAAGATCAACGTCCTCACAGGGGAGAACCTGGAACTAAGGAACGAGATCGACAGGCTGAAGGTTCAGCGACCCAGCCTCAAATCCTTGAACCTGATCTCCTCTTTCCAGAAGAGCATAGAGAAGATGCAGGAAAGCCTCAAGACCGCGGATTCACGGGTCGGCTACTCCATAGGGAACCTGGAGGTTAGCCTCAAGACAAACGTATCTCTGGACGAAGAGGGAGAGATAGCCTATCAGCTGCCCGGCGTCGGGGAGGTGTCTTCCTCGGAAGGCCTGAGCACGATCAACTTCTCCCTCAGACCAGTGCCCAGGGTTGAACCCCCTGCCCCGGATACCGTCGAGGTTCCGAACCTGATTGGGCTCCACAGGGACGCGGCGACCCAGATCGTGAACGAGGCGAACCTCAGCGTCGGCGCAGTCACAGAGAGAAGCTCCCCGACGAGACCGGGCCTCGTGATAGGTCAGACCCCGGAGTCGTACGCGAGGGCTCCCGTGGGCACCAGGGTCGATCTCATCGTCTCGAAGGTGAATAAAACCAAGGCGCCCAACCTCATAGGCATCGAGCTGGAGAACGCCTTAAAGCTGATAGAGAACGCGAGCCTGATGGTGGGGGACATAGCCGAGATGGAGAGCGTGTCCACGCCCAGGACGGTGATCAGCCAGAGCATCACGGCCGGAGCCACGGTCTCCACCGGCTCCAAGATCGATCTGGTGATCGCCAAACCTGAGGAGACCAAGGTACCTAACATCCTCGGGAAGACCCTCGAAGAGGCCCAGAGCGCCCTCGAGGCCGCCAAGCTGAGGACGGGTAGGGTGGGTTACGAGGAGAGCGGTCAACCTCCCAACGTCGTCATAAAACAGAGCCCTGAGCCCAACACGGCCGTCCCATCCAACGAAACCGTGGATCTCACCCTTTCTAGAGGAACCAGCGTGAAGGCCCCGAATCTAGTTGGGAAGGAGGTGAGGGAGGCGGAACGGACGCTCAAGAACCTGGGGTTGGCCCGCGGCTCGATCTCCGAGAGACCCAGCACGAAGGAAGAAGGCACCGTGATAGGCCAGGACCCGAGCCCAGGCACCGAGGTCGAGAGAGGAAAGAGCATAGATCTCGTGACTGCCACAAAGAAGCTCGAAGCCGTCGACGGCATCGGCAGCAGGATCGGAGCCAGACTACGCAGGATACGCGTCAACAGCGTCTCAGACCTGCTGGAGGCCCCCATCTCGAGTCTCTCAAAGGCCGTCGGAGAGGCTAACGCCCGGAAATTGCTTGACAGCGCAAGGCTAATCGTAGGTAAGGAAAACCTCGAAGGCATCGTCGACGAGGAAGCGCTGGAGACTATCATCGTTGGGGGAGGCATCTACACGAGGGAATCCCTCGCCGAAGCGGATGTCGAAGAGCTAAACGCCAGACTCTCAAAGGCTCTGGACGAGGGACGCATCAAGCTGCCTGAGGGCTACAAACTCACAGCCAACAGAATAGAAGGGTGGGTAAGATCGGCGAGAGGCTAACCCTTGGTTATCGAAACATACCTGATACGCCTCAGAGAAGACGCGTCCGACGCAGACAAACGGAGTATAATCAGGGCGATTAATGGTGTCGGAGGCCGAATAGAGTCCATCCTTAAGAAAGACACGGTTCTCATAGCTTCCTTGGACAACGGGTTCGTCGACCTCCTTCGAGGGCACCCCCTCGTGACGCTCGTCGGCGGCATCTCTTTCAGAGGCAGAAAGATAAGAAAAACGACGTTACGTAAGACACAGAAAACTCTTCAAGGCTCTTAGATGCGCACGGTTTTCTTGAAGATTTTATGACGCGCTTTTGGCTTCATTCATTTTTGCTTTTGCTTTTAGAATTTTCTTTACCGCTGTGGTCGGCACCTTTTGGTCGAACCGGATTTGCATGGTTCCTTTTCCGGTTTTGTAACCTTTTTCTTCAAGCATTTCACGGTCTTCGCTTTGAAGCACGGCCGCGCCAAAGCCAAAGCTAACGTGGTTCTTGTATGCGGCAAATCCAGCGAGAATACCGTGATACTTGTAGATTGGCACGTTCCAGCTTATTCCTTCTTCTGCTTCTGGAATAGTGGATTTTATTATCTTCCGGATTTCTTCGAGTATTGGACGGGCTTCTCCATCTGAATTGGCGATGTAAGAATCAACGTCTTTTGGCTTTGACATTTTCATACATTGAAGAATATTGTAAAAAAATTATTGAAAACACCCAGAAATACCAGCATCCTAACACCAGCCCAAACTATTTATCCACAATTGTTTTTGTCATACTGCGGGAAATTCAATATACGTGTTACTTTAGGCGGGGAGATTCGGCTCGTTCAACTTTTTGAACGATCTGTTCAAAAACATTTGATTAAATCATACCATGACACTCGTTACGTTGTCAGGAGGAGAGAAAGATGGCGTATAACAGAAACAAAGTAATGATCTATGGAATCGCCGGAATAGTGCTAGCCTTAACGATCCTCACATTCATTCCAACACGCACGGAGACCCATATAACGACAAGCGTAAGCCTAGAACCAATACCGGGTTACGGCATCCAAACCATAAAGATATCGGAAGAGGCCTCAGAGATAACGAACCTCATCATAGACATACAGTCAATCGAGGCTCGGATGCCCAGCGGTGAATGGGTGAAGATATCCACGAGAGAGCAGAGATGGGATTTACGACAAGAATTGGAGAAAACATTTACCATAGAACAGAACATCACAGGGTACTCGAAGCTACGTCTCATCATCGCATCGGATGGGGGCAACGTGACTCTAGCGGATGGGCGAGAAATCAAGCTAAGCGTCTCATTCCTGCCTTATGAAGTTGATCTCCTCAAGCCCTACGCCTTGGAGATCGATAACCCCATGCTAAAGATCATCCTCAGCCAAGGAACTGTATCACGCTATATGCTTCCCAACCTACAGATAGAGCTATCCACCAATGAGATAACGGGGGAGATTCTGGCTCGATGAGCTCCATCGACGAGGCCGAGATAGTCAGTAAGCTGAAAGGAAATACCTTGAGGACTTACTGGGCTTTGTTGAGCTCTGAAGACGGGGTCGTTGGTGTTAGGGAGCTTCAGAGGGAGCTGGGTTTTTCGAGCCCGGCTTTGGCTGCTTATCATTTGAATAAACTGGTTGATTTTAACTTGGCTGTCAATGAGCGGGGGGATTACAGATTGGTGAGAGAAGTGAAGGTAGGGGTGTTGAAACAATACATCAAGCTGGGATCGTTTCTTTTCCCTCGTCACGTGTTATATGCCTCTATGTTTACGACGTTCTTTCTCTTTATATTAATCAGATTCGCCGAGGTGTCGTTTTATAGCGTGTATGCGTTGGTAGTCTCTTTTCTAGCTACACTGGTTTCATGGTTTGAAACGATCAAGGTATGGCAGCAGAAACCATGACCGTTTACCACACGACATCTATTGCTGCGGGAAATTCGATATACGTGTCCCATTAAATTAGGTTTATATGGTTGTTAGAAGTGGCGGAAGCACCTTTCGTCGGTGAAAGCCATGGCTATGCCGTTCTCGTCGCACGCCTCGATGACCCCATTGTCCTTGACGCTGCCGCCCGGCTGGACGCACGCCGTGACTCCGTGCTCCGCCAGGAGGTCGATGCTGTCCCTGAACGGGAAGAAGCCGTCCGAAGCGAGCACGGAGCCCGGTATCGCGTCGCCGTGTCCCCTCATCTCCGCCTTGTCCAGGGCCAGCTTCACCGCTGTGACCCTGTCCTGTTGGCCTGTGCCGACGCCGATGGTGGCGCTGTCCCTGCTGAGGACGACGCCGTTGCTGCGCACGTTCATGCAGACGTACCAGCTGAAGAGCAGGTCCTTGGCCTCCTGGGCCGTGGCCTTCCGCTCCGTCACGAAGCGGAGGTCGTCTGGGCCCCTGATCCTTGTGAGCATGGGGGCCTGCAGCACTATGCTTCCGTCCGTCTGGACGCTGATGTCCAGCGGCTCAGGCGGGTCGTCCACGTATCTGCTCAGCGATTCCAGGCCGTCCACCTGCATTATGCGTATGTCTTTCTTCTGTTGGAAGTGGTCCATGCAGCCCGGCTCGTAGCCCGGCGCCACGACGCCCTCGACGTAGCTGGCCATTATCTCCTCGGCGGTGCCCTCGTCCACCACGGTGTTGAAGCCCACGACGCTGCCGAACGCGGCCAGGGCGTCGCAGTCCCTAGCCTTGGCGTATGTCGTCCTCAGCGGCTCGTCCGGGCTGTTTCGTGTGGCGACGCCGCTGGGGTTCACGTGCTTCATGACGGCGCATGCGGGTTCCTCGAAGTAGCTGACTATGCGTAGGCTGTTGTTCACGTCCTCAAGGTTGGTCATGCTCAGCCCCTTCTTTCCGGTCTTCAGTATCTCGACGTTGCCGACGGTCAGAGGCTTACCCACGGGCGCGTAGAACGCGGCGGGCTGGTGCGGGTTCTCGCCGTAGCGCAGGCTCATCCTCTTCCTGTACACCGTCTCGCGGTCGCCTATCTTGATGGTCATCTCCGGGGGGAACGACTCCTCGAGGGCCGTCCGGTACTTCCTCCTCATTGACTTTTTCTTGCTCATGGGTTCTCCTCCAGGTAGTTCACTATGGCGGAGTCGTATGCCGCCGTCCGCTTGAACGCGGCCTGGGCGTACCTCCGCCTAAGCTCTGTGGTGAGCTCTCCCCGGTTCTTGTTGAGGGTGTCCACTACCTCGGGGTACTGGGCTGGGTCGGTTACCACGCAGACGCTGTCGTGTAGCAGCGCCGCCTTGGCGGCGGAACGGGTCATCGTGGGGCCGCCTATGTCTATGTTGTCGGCGGCCTCGGCGAGGTCTGCTCCGCCGGCGACCACCTTCTCGAAGGGGTAGAGGTTGCAGACCACCAGGTCGATGGGCTCCACGCCGTTCTCCTCCATCCACCTCCTGTGGTCGGGGCGGCGGCTGTCGAGGAGGATGCCGCCGTGGACCCTGGGGTGCAGGGTCTTGACGAGGCCGCCGGGGCTCTCGGGGTGCCCGGTGTAGCTGCTCACCTCCACCAGCCTCTCGCACCCCATCTCCCTGATGCGTCTGGCGGTGCCCCCGCTGGATATTATCTCGACGCCGTAGCCGTCCAACGCCTCCACCAGCGCCTCCAGGCCGGTCTTGTCGTAGACGCTTATCAAAGCCCTCTCTATCATCGGCTCACCTTACGAGTTAACGCAGAGGCATAGACGCTTTAGGGTTTGCCTTTCGCGGGGCTGTAAACTTGCATGAAGGTATAAACTAGGGGTGATTGGCGTAGACGGGGCTGCTCCACGCCATGGAGCCGTCGCACTGGGTCACCTTCACCCAGTAGGGGTTCGCGCCCTCCTCGATGCCCTCGTCAACGATGGTGAACTCCAGGTCCTTGGGCAGCGGCTTGCCAGTGATCGCCTGTATCTTTACGCGTCTGTTGACGGGCCCCACCTCGACCACCGTGGCCTCGTACCCGACGTCGGCGGGCCTGAACGTGAAGCTGACGGGCTTACTGTAGAAAGAGGCCTCGGCGTCGGCTGGGGCGTCCAGCCTCATTATGACTCCGTCCGGGTCTCCGCCTGTGGTGCTGGTCCACTCCAGCCGCTGGTTGTTGACCCGCCGCACCCCTTGGTCCAGGTAGTCGAAAGCGTAGCCGCTGAAAGACAGTATCCTGCCTTTGTCGAGGTAGAGGCCGCCGTCCCAGTTCACCCGTTTGGGCCTGCTCTTGACGCGGGCGCCCATCCACTCCACCTTTATAAGCCTGTCCTCGTCGTCCGGGGCGGCGAAGGGGTGCCTGTAGATGGTCTCCGTCCCCCTCATGACCTCCACGGCGTGCAGCGGCTTGGTCCCGTGCACCTGGACGGTGATGGCTGGGGCCGCCTCGGCCTCGTACTCCTCGCCCATCACGTGGCCGTCCACCTCGAGGCCGAGTATGATCCTCTCGCCTGTGGTCCCGTAGGTTCGCCTCGACCAGAACGCCTCCCACAGCGCCTCCTTGGAGAGCTTCTCCGCGTAGACTCCGGTGTATCCCCCCCTTGTGGTGAAGTTATCGGAGGTGAGGGTGAGGCCGGGCCTGCAGGTGTGGTCGTCGCTGGCTGCGATGAACCCCACCTTATAGCCGCGGCGTAGGGCCTCCTCGAGGAACCACTCGAAGGTGCCGTGGTGGCTGTGGACCTCGATGAGGGGCACCATCTCGGGGTCCCAGTAGTCCAGGTTGGCGTGGCGGCCCCCTATATGGGCCACGGCCATGACGTCTCCTCTTCCTCTGAGCTCCTCCCAGAGCCTGTCTATGGGGTACCTGTCTGTGTCCTCGTCGCTCCTGTCCTGGATGAGCCAGTGGTCGCTTCGGTGTAGGGGCCCGTCGTCGCCCAGATAGTAGATGTTGTGGTCGCCGCCTGCTGGGGTGAGGCCGCTCCACTCGTAGCCCAGGAACAGGAGGAACCTGCCGGGCTCGGTGTACTTCCTGGTCTTGGTCTTCACCTCCTCCCATAGCTCCTTGGTGATCTGGAAGTCGTTGCCCTGCCAGCCTCCGAAGTCCATGTTGGCGACCTCCCTTACGAACCGGAAGTACTCGTCCACGGTGCCGGTGCCCACCGTCTGCTTGGTCTGGCCGTGCATGTCCCCCCAGTAGAGCTTGTACCGTGGCTCCTCCCGCTGGACCATTATGGGGTTGGACTCAGCTTTGCGGCCGCCGCCGTCGGCTACCTTGAGTGTCTGCAGCCCCTCGCCGCCGAGGGAGACGGTGAACCTATGTGCCCCCATGTCTTCCTCTTTGAAGGTGTAGGGCTCTACGTCTAGCCCCTCAAACCGCACGGTCCCCCTGTACCCGTCGCATCTGTTGCCGTAGCTGTCCAGCGCCCTCACCACCACGTCGAAGGGCTCCCCCAGGGCCGCCCCCGAGGGAGCCGCCGCCTCCAATGATTCCGCTGGGCCGCCGACGACGCTTACGTGGGGCGACTCAGTGATCTCCTCGAACCTGCCGGTGCCGAAGGGGTCCACCAGCACCTTGAACATGTGCTCCTGCTCCCTGAACGTCTGGGCCCTGAGCCCGGGGCCTCCGCCGCCCCTGTCCCCGTAGACTATGGTGACGGTGTCCCCCTCGTATAGGCTGCCGTCACGCACGTCCACCTGGAGGGCGGCCCTGAAGGGCCTTATGTGGCCGCGGCTGCTGAATGAGCACTCAAGCCTCACGTCCCTGTCCGTGGAAACGGTGGTGTACCCGGACCCGGTGGGGTCGGTGAACTGGGGGGCCTCCTCGTCGCTCACGCTTCTCCGCGCCACCCTCACGCTGCCGCCGTCGTCTATCCCGTACCTGCCCACGTGGTAGACCAGGGTCCACGTCGCCATGCTGCCGGCGATTACATCAGTGTCGGGCGTTATCTCGGCCCATCCAAGCCATGACCTGTTCAAATCAGTCACCTACAGTGATACTCGGCGGCCGCGGATGTAAAACCTACTAAGAAAAGAAAGTTAGAGTCTTCTGCTTGGGCCGGGGCGCATGATGTCGTGGGGCGCCGCCTCCTGGGCTCCCCGCTCCGTTATGAGGGCGAGCTTGGCCTTCTCCCACATCTCGGGTATGGTCCTGGCGCCCACGTATCCCATGGCCGCCTTGAGGCCGCCCGTGAACTCGCCCAGTATGTCCTTCACGGGGCCCCTGTAGGGCACCCAGCCCTCGACGCCCTCGTTCACCGACTTGGAGGGCTGGCTGTACCTGTCCTGGGCGTACCGTTTCTTGCGCGCCCGTTCGCTGCCCATGCCGTAGTACTCCTTGTAGTAGCGTCCCTCCATGGCGACAAGCCTGCCTGGGCTCTCCCTGCATCCCGCGAAGACGTTGCCCATCATGGCGCAGGACGCACCCACCGACATGGCGACGGCTATGTCGCCGGGGTTCCTCATGCCGCCGTCCGCGATAATGGGGATATCTGCCCCGTACTTCTTGACGGCGTCTGCGACCCTGCTTGTGGCGTATAGGGTGGGGGCGCCGGCGCGTGTGACTATGCTTGTGCTGCATATGCTTCCGCTGCCTATGCCCACCCTGAGCCCGGCGACGCCGTCCAGCTTGGTGACGACGTCCTCGGCGGCCTCGTAGGTGCCTATGTTGCCGACGATGACCTCCGCCTCCACCTCCTTGAGTATCATCTTGGCCGCGTCGAAGCAGTTCTTGTTGTGGAAGTGGGACACGTCCAGCACCAGCACGTCAACGTACCTGTCCAGCGCCTTGGCCCTAGGCAGGTCGAAAGGGCTTATGGCGGCGGCGCATATCAGGCGTCCCTCCTCGTCCCTGACGGCATCCTGGTACGTCCCCTTGAGGGTGATGTCCTTCATGGTTATCAGTCCCCTCACCCTCCTGTCACCGTTGACTATGGGGAGCTTCTCGATCCTGTGCTCGTGGAGTATCTTCATGGCCTCCTCCAGGCTCGTGTCCTCTGTGCCCGTGACGACCTCCTCTGTCATCACGTCCTTGACCTTGAGGCTGCTCTCCGCGAGGCGGACGTCCCTCCACGTCACAATCCCCACCAGCCTGTCCTCGTCCTCGACAACGGGGAACCCCTTGATGTTGTGCTCCTCCATGAGCTTCAGCAGCTCATCCACCGTGCTGTCCGGGTTGACGGTGACGACGTCCCTGATGACGACGGCCTCGGCTCGTTTGACGCTGCGGGCCATGGCCACCTCCTCCTTGGCGCTGCAGTTCCTGTGCAGCACGCCTATGGCCCCCTCCCTGGCGAGGGCTATGGCCATCTCTGCCTCGGTGACGGTGTCCATGGGTGACGCCACCAAGGGGATGTTGAGCGCTATGCTCCGGCTGAACCGTGTCTTCACTTCGGCGTCGCCGGGCTCTACGTTGGTCCACCCGGGGAGAAGAAGAACGTCGTTGAAGGTGAGGGCTTTT
>CAZEMD010000012.1:0-17318 GCA_964513225.1 uncultured Candidatus Bathyarchaeia archaeon
AGGTCGGGCAGCAGCTCGCCTGAGGTCTTGGCCGCGTCGAGGCAGAACCTTATCATGGTCTCCTCGTTTCTGAGTGCCGTGGCCAGGTCCTCCGTGAGGGACTCCCCTGTATAGTCTTTCAGCTGATATTTCTCCGGGTCCAGCTGTGTGGAGGTGATGCCCACCTCGTAGGCGTCCGTCACCCCGAACCTGTAGGCCCTCTCGACCCGCGCCTTGTGCCTCTGGTTCTCGTCGGCGAGCCGGTTGAACGCGTCCCGGTGATCCGGGTAATGCTCGGCCAGCGCCCTGTACCCGTCGGCCGACTCCGTCTCCAGCCGTGCGTGGTGGCTTATTATCTGGCTGGTGGTCCTGAGCACTAGGGCCACCGTACGATGACGACCTTGTTCTCGGTGAAGAAGTCGACGGCGTCCCTGCCCTGGCCGTGGAGGTCGCCGAAGAAGCTGTCCTTCATGCCGCTGAACGGGAAGAACGCCATGGGGGCGGCGGTGCCTATGTTGACGCCTATGTTGCCGCACTCCACGTCGTACTGGAACCTGCGGGCGGTGCCGCCGTTGGTGGTGAACACGCTGGCGGCGTTTCCGTAGCTGAGGCTGTTAATCATCTCTATGGCCTCGTCCAGGTTCTCCGCGGTGAGCACGCTCATCACCGGCCCGAATATCTCCTCCCGGGCGATGGCCATGTCCAGGCTGACGCCCTCGAAGATGGATGGGCCTAGGAAGCACGTCTCCGGGTACGGGTCACAGCTATACTCCCTGCCGTCCATGGTGAGCGTGGCGCCCTCCTCCAGGCCGGACTCGATGTACCCCACCACACGCTTCTTACGGTGCTCCGCCTGGAGGGGCCCCAGCTGGACTCCCTCCTCGAGGCCGTAGCCCATCTTCAACGAGGCCGCCCTCTCCTTTATCACCCCCAGGGTTTTGTCCATGAAGGCCTGGTCGTTTCCCGCGAAGACGAGGTTGGCGCCGGCGAGGCACCTCTGCCCCGTGTTGCCGAAGAAGCTGGACATGAGCGACGAGACGGTGAGCTCCAGGTCGGCGTCGGGGGTCACCACGAGGAAGTTCTTGGCGCCGCACTGGGCCTGGACCCTCTTGCCGTGGGCCGCGCCTTTCCTGTAGATGACATCCCTCCCTATCTTGGTTGACCCGACGAAGCTCACGCCCTTGACGCCGGGGTTCTCCAGTATCTCCGAGACGGGCTCCACCTCGCCGTTGACCAGGTTGATCACCCCCGGCGGGAACCCGGCCTCGTCGATGAGCTCCACCAGCTTCATAGCGCTCAGGGGCGCCCATGGGCTCGGCTTGATTATGTAGGTGTTGCCGGTGGCCACGGCGTAGGGCATGAACCAGAGGGGCACCATGAACGGGAAGTTGAACGGCGCCACGCACGCGAAGACACCGAGGGGCTGCTTGATGAGCACCTCGTCGATGCCCCTGCTTATGTCCTCCGCGTTGTACCCCATCATGAGGCTGGGGATTCCCGTCGCCATCTCCACGTTCTCTATGCCGCGGCGCACCTCGCCCCGGGCCTCGTCGATGACCTTGCCGTGCTCCATGGTCACGACGCGGCCCAGCTCCTCGAAGTTCTCCTCCAGCAGCTGCTTAAACGCCATCAGGTACCGGGCCCTGGTGAGGGGCGTGGTCCGCCTCCACCGGGGGAAGGCCTCGTTCGCCGCGTCCACCGCCGCCTTGACGTCCTCCCTGTGGCCCACGGGCACCTCGGCTAGTTTCTTCAGGGTGGCGGGGTTCACCACGTCCCGTGTCTCCGATGCCTCTGACTCGACCCACTCGCCGTCTATGTAGTTCTTCAGCTCGATAACGCCCTTGATGGGCTCCTCAAGTACCACCATAACACAACCATCCTCCAGTTCTTTGACTGACCTTGACTCATAATATGAGTTTAAGCCGATTTAAAACATCATGCAGAGCCGTATGGGCGTGGGCTTGACCCACGGACCAGCCGCCAATCGTGGAGAGCTTGGCTTTAGGTCGTCCCAGCCCGCGTCCTCTGCGTCGACGGCGAGCCCGGCAACCGTGTCCGGGTCGTGGTAGTCGCCGAAGTTGGGAACGTTCACACAGTACCTCATGTGTTCACTCCTTTTTTCAGGAAATAGAAAGGGGATAAAAACTGTGCTCTACGATGCCACGCCCAGCCTCCTCATGAAGAGAAGCGCCACGGCCTTACTGCACTGGATTATCTCGTCGATGCTGGCGTTCTCGTCCTGCTTGTGGCCCCTGCTGTAGGCGCCGCCGACGCCGAAGTTGATGCACGGCATCCCGCCGTCCACCACCTGGTAGTTCATGTCCGTGCTGCCCAGGGTGCCCGTGAACGGCAGCATCCGTCCCAGCGCCTCCTGCATGATCTCCCTGGAGCCGACGGCGTAGGGGTCGTCCGCCTGGACCACGTAGCCCTCCCTGTAGTTGACGACGCCGAGCTCGTACTCCAGGTCCGCGTCGGTGGCCTTGACGCCGTCCAGCACCGCCTTGAATTCGTCGTGGACCTCCTGGTAGGTCTCGCCGGGCACCATGCCCCGGAGCACCTCCTCCTCGCAGTGGTCGGGCACCGTGGCGCCCTGGACGCCCCCCTTGATGGTGCCTATGTTGAGCATGGCGGTCATGGACTCTATGCCCTTCTCTCGCAGCGCGTCGCCGAGGTCGATGCCCGGCACGGGGACCTGCCTCCTGAGGAGCACGTTCCTCCAGTACTGGGTGAGGGCGACGTTGAGCTTGCTCATCTTCTCTATGGCGTTTATCCCGAGGATGGGGGTCTGCCCGTGCCAGCTAAGGCCCCTGGTCTTGAGGAGGAACCGGGTGCGGCCCTGGGCGGCGAGTCCGATGCCGGAGAGGCCGCCGTCCAGCTGTATACCCATGTCCGCCTTGACGATACCCTCCTTCATGAGGAAGCCGAGGCCGGCGACGCCGCCGATCTCCTCGTCGCAGTTCCCCGTGAGTATCAGGTCTCCCTTGAGAATCACGTCGTTCATGTGGATGGCCTGGAGGGCGAGAGTCATGGCCGCTATCTCGCCCTTGTCGTCGGCGACGCCCCTGCCCCAGATGTAGCCGCCGCCCCTGTCCCACATGCTCCTCTCGTACGGCGTGTCTTCTGTGACCTCGCCCCCGAGGGGGTCCACGGTCCAGCCCTCCTCCTGGATGGCGGCGCAGTCGATGTGGGCGCTTATGTGGAGCGTGGGGCCGCCTCCCCACCCCCTGTAGAGGGCCACGACGTTGCTGCGTGGGCCATCTAGGCCGAGGAACTCTGCGCCTGAGAGCCTCATGTACTTCTCGGTGGCCTCGTGGATGCTGGTCTCGCAGCCCAGCTCGCTGAACCTGTCTGACATCAGGTCGCAGATGGCGTCGTAGTTGTGGCCCGGCGGCGTCTGGGTGTCTACGGCCACCATGCTGCGCAGGTATCGTATCATGTCGTCCCTGTGGGACTCGATGTACTCGAAAACCTGTTTCTCGGTCTCAGATAACATGATTAAGGATACGCATTGACGGTTTAACTTCTTACGTCAAACGCTGTTGTTGGCGAGGCTTCTATCACTGCTGCAGTGATAATCATCTACGGAGGCACCCTCCGCGTGGTCTCCGGCACAGTCCAAAGTATGGCCAGCTTCAGCATCTGGGAGACGGCCAGGAAGTAGAACACGTACTCCGGGCCCAGCCGGTTCCAGATGAGGCCGCCCAGTATGGGGCTGCTCATGTTGACGAGCCCCCTGAACAGGCCGTTGAGCCCGAACCAGCTGCCCAGCAGCTCCCTGGGCATGAGCTCAACCGACATCGCCCCGGCGGTGACCGCGGAGACGAAGTTGAAGCCGCTGAGGAGCCCGGAGAGTATCAGAGCCGGAGAACCGTCCGAGTAGACCAGGAGCAGCATCGAGGCACAGTAGAGGGGCGTCACCATGGCTATGAGGCGTCTCCTGCCTATCCTGTCGGCGAGCAGCCCGCTGGGTATGGCGATGAGCGTCACCACGAGGTAGTAGCCGGTGTCCATCATGCCCAGCGTGTACTGGTCCGCCAGCTTGAACTCCCGGGCGTACAGCGGCACATATATGGCCAAGTACATGGGGAACGCGGAGATGACCTGGTAGAGGATCCACCTCTTCACCGTGGTGCCCTCTTCGAAGATCCTCGCCACGCCCTCCATGAGGCTCCTGCGGCCACCGGCGCCGGGGGCGATGGGGTTCTGGAACCATATGTATATGACGGCGGCCGCCGCGGCGATGCCAGCCGTCTGCAGCCAGTAGAGGGGCCTGATGCCCTCCACCGATAGGCCGCCGAAGCGTGATATGATGAAGGCGGCCACCACCGGCGCCACCACCCGGGGGAGGGCGGCGAGGGTGTCGCAGAGCTGCATCCCGGTCGCCCTCTCGGCGCTTTCCAGGGTGTTGCCGCAGATCATGGGGCACACCGTCATCGCCATGGCGGCGCTCATGGAGGTGAGCACAAGGGCGGCCATGGTGATCTCCCAGCCCTGGGCGACTCCGAAGACGGCGTAGCCCACCGCCATCAGCGGGAGGGCGGTGAGCAGTATCTTCTTAATGCCGTACCTGTCGGCGAGCCAGCCCACTGGCAGCGTTATGAGGGTGCTGGCTAGGCCGCCGACGCTGTTAACGTAGCCTAGCTCCATGGCCGAGGCGCCGAGCTCCGAGATGTAGACGCTCTGATACTGGTAGGTCAGGCCTAAGGAGAAGTTCTGCAGTATGTTCTTGACTATGTTGACCTTGAAGGGCCTCTTCTGCCGCCGTATGAAGGCCATCGCTCGGCTGGCTAAGGAAGCCATGGCAGAAAGGGGTGCCGGGCACGGTTAAAAGTTGATGCTACTCCAGCTGGCACCTGAGCATGGTCTTCCCGAAGACGTCGTCGCCGCTGCACACGTCGCATCTGGTGCAGGAGACCTCCCGCTGGCCTGACTGGAGCCTCCTCACCAGGTCGGGCTCCCTTATGAAGGGCCTGCTCATGCTCACCACGTCCGTGAGCCCCGTCTCGACAGCCCTACGCATGGTCTCAAGCCTCCTGAACCCGTAGACCAGGGCCATGGGCGTCGGCCGGGTGGCGTCCCGTATCTTAGAAGCGTGGCCGGCGAAAGCCAGCTCGGCGTAGGCCGGGTCGCTGTGCCTTGCGCGGGCCCGTAGCTCTTCTCGCCGCCCCCTGCCTCCGCCGCTGACCTCTATCAGGTCGATGCCCTTCTCGGCTATGGCCACCGCCACCTTGACGCTGTCGTCTACGGTGAATCCGTCTGGGCTGAAGTCGTCGCAGTTCAATTTGACCAGCACCGGCTGGTTCCCGACTCGGCCCCTGACCTCGTCGTACACCTCCACGAGGAACCTCATCCGGTTCCCCAGGCTGCCGCCCCACATGTCCTTGCGCGTGTTCACGTGGCGGCTGAGGAACTGGCTGACGAGGTAGCCGTGGGCGCCGTGTATCTGGACGCCGTCGAACCCCGCCTGCATCGCCCTCTCGGCGGCGTCGCCGTAGGCCTCCACCGCCGCCTCTATCTCGTCCACGGTCATCTCGCGGGCTGTCCAGCCGTCCTCGCTGTACGCGCTGGGCCCCGCCCTGTCGGGCCTGTGAACCACTCCTGCGTGGTTTATCTGAGCCACGATGCTGCCTCCCTCCCCGTGGACGGCGTCCGTGAGCCTCTTCAGCATGGGTATATGCCTGTCGCTGCTTATGCCAGCCATCCCCGTATGTGCCTTTCCGTTGTCCGCGACGTACAGGTGGCCTTTAACGATGAGCCCGACGCCTCCCTCGGCGAGGTCTCTGTAGAGCCGCACATGGGCGTCCTTCACCACGCCTTCCTCGTCGGCCCAGTAGCTCGTGGTGGCGCTCCTCATGAAGCGGTTCCTGATGCGCAGGTTCCTGATCCTGTAGGGCTCGAAGAGAACGCTCATGCCCTCTTACACGGCGCAGGGGCTTAACAGCGTATCTACAGCCCCGAGGCGGCCCACTGCCCGTATCGACATATTTTAAAGGGGCACGAATAATGTGAAAGGATTCAAGAGGTCATGCCATGAAGGTTCTCATCATTGGAGGCGTCGCCACGGGCCCGAAGACGGCTGCGAGGCTAAGCAGGCTGGAGCCCGACGCCGAGATCACGGTTGTCGAGCGTCAGGACATGGTGAGCTACGCTGGCTGCGGGATGCCGTTCTACATCGAGGACGTGATCAAGGAGTGGAGCAGCCTCCTAGGGGGGTCCACAGTCAGGGACGCCGAGTACTTCAAGGCCAACATGGGGTTCAAGGTGCTGGACAGGACGGAGGCCGTGAAGATCGACAGGGAAGCCAAGGCCGTCACCGTCGAGGATCTTAGGAACGGTGAGACGCGGGATATCCCCTACGACAAGCTCGTCTTAGCGACAGGGGCCAGCCCCTTCGTGCCGCGGATGGAAGGCGTCGACCTCAAGGGCGTGCACAGGCTCTACAACCCCCACGACGCGAAGGCCATAAAGGACGCCGTCGACGGGGGCGCCGAGAGGGTGGCCGTCATCGGCGGCGGCCTCATAGGGATAGAGACCTGCGGCGCCTTCTTCGCTAGGGGATGCGAGGTGACGGTCCTGGAGATGATGCCCCAGCTGGTGCCCAACCTCCTGGACACGGAGATGGCGCTGCTTCTGGAGAACTACCTCAAGGAGAACGGCGTGGAGGTGGTGAAGGGCAGCCCCGTGACTGGGATACACGGCGACGAAGCAGGCCGGGCGGTGGCGGTGGAGACAGCCGACGGGACCAAGGTCGAGGCAGACCTCGTGATCATGGCCATAGGAGTCCGCCCCAACACGGAGCTGGCGGCGGACGCCGGCCTCGACATGGGGCCGACGAGGGCCATCGCCGTCAACGAGCACATGCAGACCAGCGACCCGGACATATACGCCGGCGGCGACTGCGTCGAGTGCACCCACACTTTGACGGGGGAGAAGGTGTACGCGCCCCTCGGCAGCACGGCCAACAAGCACGGCAGGGTCATCGCGGACAACATCAACGGATTACCGACGAGGTTCCCGGGGGTGAACGGCACAGCGGTCTTCAAGGTGCTGGACTACCACTGCGGCACCACGGGGCTCACCGAGGAAAAGGCCAGAGAGCAGGGGTACGACGTAGTCACCACCATATGCCCCCGCTGCGACTACAGCAGCTACATCCCCGGCGCCAAGCACACGGTGATAAAGCTCGTGGCCGACAGGGAGAGCTGCAGGCTGCTGGGCTGCCAGGTGGTGGGGGAGGGCGACGGCGTCAAACGGATAGACGTGGCCGCCACGGCCATGAAGTTCGGCTCCAACCTCAAGGACGTAGCAGACATCGACCTTGGCTACGCCCCGGCGTACAGCACAGCCATAGACGCGCTGGCTCACGCGGCCAACGTCCTCAGGAACAAGATCCACGGTATAGGCCACGGCGTGGGTCCCCTGGAGCTAAAGGAGATGCTGGACGGGGACACGGACTTCGTGCTCCTCGACGTGAGGAGCCGCGACGAGTACAATGCCCAGACGTTCAAGGACGAGAGAACCATGCACATACCGGCGGACGAGCTGAGGCGGCGCTACACCGAGCTGCCGAAGGATAAGGAGATCGTCGCGTTCTGCCTGATAGGCGTTCGCGCGTACCGTTGCGAGAGAACCCTCAGGGGGCTAGGATTCGGGGACGTGAGGTATCTGGACGGCTGCCTGAAGGCTTGGCCGTTCCCCGGGTACCTCACCGGTTGACCTCTTCTATTATTCTCCCCGCTATCTCCTCAAAGTATTCTCCGCTCCTGGGCCTCACCCTACTAGCCGCGTCCGTTATTATGCCGCTTGGGCTCCTCCGCGGGATTATGTGCACGTGGACGTGGGGGATGAGCTGGCCGGCGGCTCGCCCGTTGTGGACGTCTATGTTGGAGGCCGACGCGTCCATCGCCCTCTCTATGGGGGAGACGAGCCGCTTGACGGTGGCCCAGACTGCCTCGTAGTACACTTTGGGCAGCCTCTCTATCCGGGCCTCGTGGTGCCTGGGCACTACTAGGGTGTGGCCGTCCGCAGCCGGGTTGGCGTCGAGGAACGCCACGGTCAATTCGTCCTCATAGACACGGTACGCGGGCGCCTCCCCGCTCAGTATCTCGCAGAAGATGCACATGGCTAATCGTCCGGCCTCACGGGTTTAAGGGCCCCCTGGGGGCAGAGCTCGGCGCAGCAGAAGCACTGGATGCACCTGGTGTAGTCGAACTCGGGGACGCCGTGGACCTCTATGGCGCCGACGGGGCAGACCTCGGCGCAGACGCCGCAGCCCACGCACCGGTCCGGGTCGCAGCTTATGGGCATCCTGATCCTGACGAACATCTCGCCGTCGCTGTGGATCTGGGGCTTCCTGAAGCGGCGCCTCACCGCCTCCACGGGTTCGCCCACCACCTCCACCTCGTCGAGGGAGCCGGGGCCGAGGCCCCGGGCGGCGGCCAGGTAATTGGTGCCCACGTCCATGGGGTCCCAGCCCATGACGGCGGAGGAGACTATGTCTACGGCCGCGGCGTCGCCGCCGGCGATCACCAGCCCCAGGGGTACGGGGTCCCCGGCGGTGGGGCCCTCCCCTTCCATGGCGACGTGGGCGTCCACCACGTGGAGCCGAACCTGGGGCCGTATCGCCTGGTAGATGTCCACGAGGAGCCTGCTGAAGGACTCGGGGTCGTTGGCCACCGATACGTGGTGGTGGGCCTTGGTGCCCCCCTGCTGGAGGCCGAAGAGGTTCTTGACGGCGCATGTGAGGGTGGTGAGGTTGTGGGTCTTGAGCTTGGGGAAGCTTATGACGGGGTGAGTGGCGGCGGCCTCGGGGAACCACAGCTCCTCCAGCACCTCCCCGTCCACGGTGAACCTTACGGGCGGGTCCCTGTCGAGGACGTTCACCTCGATGCCGTGTTCCCTGCACAGCTCCCTGACGCCGAGGCCGTCGAAGACTATGTCGGGGCGCGCGTAGCTGCCGGTGGCGGGGCACTCGCCCAGGATGCAGCGGCTTCCCCGCCTCTGGAGGAGCTCCGCCACGCCCAGGACGACCCTCATGTCCGTGGTGGCGCCGGTGTCGGGGCCCATCACGGTGAACAGGTTGGGTTTTAGGAGCACGGTCTCGCCCGGCTCTATGAACGCCTCGACGCCGCCGAGGAGCCCAACGGCCCTCTGGGCGGCCTCCTTGACCCCGATGCCCGTCTTCACCACCGCCACCCTGGGCTTCATGGATGGTTCTGCGCGGCGGGAGGACATAAAATATGGGGTTGGCCGTGCAGCCGGGCCTATATAATGTAGTGAGCGGGGTCGAAGGAATCGGTCTCCGCCCGGGGCTTGGCCAGGTGCACGGCCTTGAGTATGTCGGTGAAGCTGATGTAGCCGACGAGGTCGTCGTCCACGACGGGGAGGGTTGTGCGGTCCTCCTCGAGCATCACCTGGGCGGCGTCGCCTAGGCTGGTGGTGGGCCGGACCAGGGTAATAGCCTGGTCGGTTATCTCGCCCACCGTCACGTCGTCGGGGTCGAAGCCCGGGTCGAGGAGGCGCCGCAGGAGGTCCCGGTAGGTGACGGCGCCGTGGATCTGGTCGAGGTCGGTTACTATGAGGGTGTCTAAGCCGAAGTCGATCATCATCTGGGCGGTCTCGCGGACCGTGTAGGTCTGGTCGATGGTCACCGGGTCGCGGTTCATTAGGTGGCGCACCTGGGGCTTCATCTCTAGAGCTCCACCACGAAGTCCAGGTTCTTGATGAGCTCCTTGTACCGGTTCCTGATGGTGACCTCGGTTATCTGGGCGGTCTTGGCTATCTCGCCCTGGGTGCGCTCCTCCAGGTTGAGCTTGCAGGCGATGTAGATGCATGCGGCGGTTATTCCCTCGGGGGCCCGGCCGATGGTGAGCTTCTTGTCGCCGGCCTCGTCCAGTATCTGCCGGGCCAGCTGCTCGGTGGTGCCGCTGATCCTGAGCTTGGACACGAACTTGGTGATGAGGTTGTCCCTGTCCACCGGGGGCACGTCCTGCTCCAGCTCCTTGTACAGGAACCTGTAGTTTCGGGCCGCCTCCTTCCGGGTTATGTTGGCGCCCCTGGCCACGTCTTCGAGGCTGCGGATTATGTTGCACTGGCGGCACGCCATGTAGAGGGCGCTGGCGACGACGCTCTGGATGGTTCTGCCGCGGATGAGCTGCCGCTGGATGGCTCTGCGGTAGATCATGGCGGCGGTCTCGGTGACGTTCTTGGGGAGGTTGAGCTTGTTGGCTATCCTGTTCATCTCGCTGAGGGCGTGGGTGAGGTTGCGCTGGGTGCTGTCGTTGGAGGACGTCCGCCGCTGCCACTTGCGGAGCCTGTACTGCCGCTCCTGCTCCTGGGGGGTGAGCCTGCGGCCGGTGGCGTCCTGGTTCTGCCAGCTTATGGTGGTGCTGAGGCCCTTGTCGTGGATGGTGAGGGTGAGGGGGGCGCCGACCCTTGTGAGTCGTTTCTGCTGCTCCAGGTCGAAGGCCCGCCACTCGGGGCCGGTGTCTATCATGGTCTCGACGAGGACGGCGCCGCACTGGGTGCAGACGAGCTCCCCCGTCTCTGAGTCCGTTACGATGGCGGTGGAGCCGCATTCGTCGCATACGCGTTGGTTTTCAAGGGTGGCTGACAACTTGGTTTTCCTCTCGGAGCAGGTAGGGAGGTCTCCGGGGTGCCTATATTGTCTTGTTTGTGGGGCTAATCTACAAATCTTATATAGCTGTTCTTGGACGCGTGTATGTTCTGTGGGGTGGTGGTTGGTCGCCGCCTCCGCGGCCGTCCCTTGGGCGCTTGGGGGCTATGTTTCCTGTCCCTGGGGGTTTCTATTATAGAAGTGGTACGCGAAGGCGACGTTTATCCCCGAGATGGCTAGACTCGCGTAGAGTATGGTGCGGGCCGCGTTGTAGTATTCTAGGGCGACGTGGGTGTGGGCGGCCTCCGGTATGGCGGCGCTTACCAGGGGCGGCAGCGCCGGGGCTATGAACACGGCTGTGAGCAGTATCAGCGCCAATAGCGTTCTTCGGTTCATCTCGGTCCATGGTATTACTGGTGGGGTGTATAGAAAGAACGTGGTAGAACGTGGTGGAACGATGGTTCCTATCGGTGGCTGTCTATGGTTGACGGGTCTTTGTGGATGACTGGAATATTTTTTAGCTATATTTATTCCTTTTAGCCGTCTCTGGGCGGAGAATACCAACCTACCTGTAATTCGGGTAAAGAAATTCCCTTCTTGTGGGTTACTTTCGTCTGGGGGATCCGTAAATCTCCTTGAGCTTAATGGAGATGTACATGTTGTACATCTTGCCCCGGATATCGGATAGCTCCCTCTTCTTCCTGTCGATCTCTTTTATGTATGAGGCTAGCTCGTCGGCTGTGCAGGTGCCTTCGCTGTACCTCCGCTGGAGGGTCTGCAGCCTCTCGTTGAGAGCCTTGAGCTCGGGGACATCCATTTTCCGGTAGAGGGAGTTTGGGGTTGATAAATGTTGTCGACTGCCGGTTTTTCCGTGCAATATGGGGCTGGGGCTGGTCGCCGTGTGTGCATAAACGCGTATCTTTCGTTGGGAGGGGGGTTACCTGGCTTCGCAGTACCTCTGGTCTTTTACGACGAGGACCGGCGCAGTGCAGCTGTCCGTGACCTGTCGGCTTACGCTGCCGAGGAGCCAGGTGGCTATGCCCCCCGTGCCGCGGTTGCCGAGGACTATGAGGTCGGCTTCCTGTTGGCGGGCGGCTTCTATGATCTTTCTGGCGGGGCTGCCTTCCTTGAGGACGGTGGCCGTCTTGAGGCCGGGGTGGCTCTTGTTGAGTTCGGCCATGGTGCTGGCTAGTAGTTCTTGGTGGCTCTTGCGGACCCGTTCCTGGTACTCGGGCATGTATGCTTGGGTGGTGTCCTCCATTACGAGGGGTGGTAGTGGGGGTACGGCCGTCATTATGGTGAGGGTTGCGCCTTGTTGCTGGGCGAGGTCGGCTGCCATGGCTAGTGCGTGTCGGCTGGATGGGCTGCCGTCTATGGCGGCTAGTATGTTTTTAAACATGGTGTGTGTTGGGGAGTGGCGGTATTTAGGGGTGGCGGGGCTCGAGGTTGGTTTAGGTGTGGTTGTGCGGGTTTGCGTTTTCCTTGTCGCTGGTTACCTGCGATAAGCGTTTTTTAGGCATGGTCCGGGGGCGGCCGCCGAGGGCGCCGGGGCGGGTGCCTCCGTTAATGGAAACGCTTTTATGAGCAGCGTTTCCCTTTCGAGGATCGTATGTCTGAATCTGATCTCATAGACAGGGTGCTGGTTCCCACCGACGGGTCCCAACCCAGTTTGAAGGCGGCGAAGTACGCGGCGAAGCTTGCCAAGAGGGTGGGCGCCGGGGTGAAGATCGTTCACGTGATGGAGGTTGCTGTCCCCGGGGTCAGGAAGCCCGTGGAACTCGATGACTTGGGGTCGGTGACCATCCAGGTCGAAGACGAGGAGAGGATCAAGAGGAGGGCCATGGACGTGATGGACCGGACGAAGAAGTGTTTCGTGGACGAGGGGGTGCCTGTGGAGACGGAGTTCTTCCTGTCCGGGAACGTGGCCGAGGTCATCGTTGAGACGGCTAGGGACGAGGGCTTCGACTTGATCGTCATGGGGAGCAGGGGGCTTGGCGGGCTGCAGCACCTGATGCTGGGGAGCGTGGCGGAGGCGGTGAGCCGCCGTGCACCATGCCCGGTGCTCATAGTGAGGTAAGCTAGGCCTCTCGTCTCATTACTATTTTATGCACCCTCATTGCGGAGCACAAGAACGCTAAGAAAAATGCTCAAAGAACATATATTATCACGAAAAAAAGTGAAGATATTCTTCACAGTTTTCCTATATTATCTTCAACCAGATATAAGCAACCATCTTTTTCAACTATTATACCCAAGGGCCCTAAATGGTTCTGCATGATCCTAGGGAAATAGGGAGGCAAATCCATCTCACCTAAGGCTTTCGCCGACTCGACTGATACGGCTTTTTTCTCTTTAAATATGCCTATGATCTCCAACGCTCTCTGACGCATCATCTCCGGGTTAGTACCCGCACCCATCCCACCTCTCATACCAGAACTTGAACCTCTTTGAGGTTGTACAGGATCTTGCCGTTCTACGGGTTTGATATAGGTAAAGTCGGCGTCATCGATGGTGCCTTTGAATTGGCTCATATATAGGTTGTAATAGAACCCCTTCTTTTCCATAAGCTCTTCATGGGATCCTCTCTCAACTATTTCACCTTGGTTAATGACGAGCACGGTGTCCGCTTTTCTGATAGTGCTTAACCTATGGGCGATGACGAAGCTGGTGCGATCCTCCATGAGTCTATGCAGGGCCTCCTGTATCTGGATCTCGGTCCTGGTATCTACGCTGCTAGTAGCCTCATCGAGGATCAATATGCTGGGGTCAGCGAGGATGGCCCTCGCGATGCTTATCAACTGCCTTTGTCCCTGGCTGAGATTACCTGCGCGTTCACTTAGCATGGTGTCGTATCCATGTGGGAGTCTTCTGATGAATCTATCAGCGTTAGCGAATCTCGCTGCTTCGATAACCTCTTCATCTGATGCGTCTAGCCTGCCATATCGTATGTTTTCCATGACGGTTCCGCTGAAGAGAAACACGTCTTGAAGAACTACACCCAGTTGGCGGCGCAGGTCATCCTTTTTGAGACCAGCGATGTTCTCGTCGTCTATGGAGATGGAGCCGTCCTGTATATCGTAGAATCTGGATAACAGGTTCACCATCGTCGTCTTACCTGCTCCAGTCGGCCCTACGATGGCCACCATCTTGCCGGGTTCAGCCTTGAAGCTCATGTTTTTGATAACCTTCTCACTTGGAACGTAACTGAAATCTACGTCCTTGAACTCGACTTTGCCCTCAAAACCATCTACCATGTGAGCATCAGGGCTGTCTTCGATCTCGGGTGCTACATCCAGGACCTCGAAGACGCGTTCTGCTCCGGCCAGTGCTGACTGTAGGCTATTGTAGAGATTTGAAAACTGTCTGAGGGGATCAGAAAACTTTCTGCTGTAAGAGATGAAGACGCTAATGACGCCTATAGTTGCTAATCCTTTTAAGACCATCCAGCTGCCTACCCCTGCGACTATGGCGATGTTGGCGTTGCTGAAGATGTATACTAACGGTGGAACCAGCATGGCGTAGGTCTCAGCCTTGGTGCCAGCCTCTCTTACGGCTGTGTTGTTTTTCCTAAATTTTCTCGTGATCGTTCCTTGCTGCCAGAACGAGATGACTGCCTTCTGCCCTGTGATGGATTCCTGCATGACTCCGTTCAACCGCCCCATATTCTGCTGCAGATCCCTGAAACGGAATCTCGCCCTCTTACCAATCTGAGCGGTGAAAACTACCATAAAGGGGAATACGATGAGACTCGCTAAGGCGAGCCAAATGTTCAGTAAGAACATCGCCACGACGATTCCAACGATGATTAACGTGCTTCTAGTTATCTCCGTCAGGTTATGGCTGAGAACTGCGCCGACGGCGTCAATATCATTAGTTAATCGACTCATGAGGTCTCCTGATGATGTGTTATCGAAGAACTTGAGGCTCAGAGTCTGAATGTGTTCAAACAGGTTTTGTCTGAGCTTCATCAAGATCCTTTGGCTAACATCCGACATGATCCAGCCAACAGCCATGTCGATGAGCGCCGCGGATAGATATGTCACTGCGATCAAGGCTACTATATTGACGAGTCCACCCATCTTCATAGGAATGATATGCTGATCTATCGCCACTCCAATGAGGTAAGGTCCGGCGAGATTAAGCAGAGTGCTTATCGTTGTGAACATCATCGCTAAGGCGATGGTGCCTCTACTGTCACCGAGATACCCCGCTAACCGGTTCAGTGCCCCCCTTGGATCCTTAGCTTTTTCTATTGTTCCCCTTCGCCCGGGGCCGTGCCGCATCATTCGAGGCCGTTCTTTCTGTGGCCCCTGTCGATCTCCTGCACTCACAGCTGAACGCCTCCCCCAAGCTGGCTATCATAAATCTCACGATATATCGAACAAGACTCAAGAAGCTCCCTGTGGTTGCCTATGTCCGCTATGCTTCCATTCTCTAAGACCAGTATCTTATCCGCTTTCAATACTGTGCTTATCCTCTGGGCAACAATTATGTTAGTGCTATCATTCATAATCCGCCTTAGTTCTTCTTCTATCTTGATCTCGGTCTCAACATCAACCGCGCTGGTGCTATCATCAAGTATCATTATCTTGGGTTTAACGAGAAGAACCCTGGCTATTGCTATTCTCTGTTTCTGGCCACCGCTTAGATTCACCCCTCGCTGACCCACGAAGGTATCATACCCATCCTGGAAACCCATTATGAAATCGTGGGCTTGAGCGGCTTTTGCGACCATGACAACCTCTTCTTCAGATGCATCAGGGCGACCATACCGGATGTTATCGCGGATAGTGCCGCTGAATAATATGGTTTCCTGTAGGCTAACCCCTACTAATTTTCTCATGGTCTTTAACTCTAGGTCTCTGACATCCCACCCGTCGATGGTGATTCTACCCTCGGTGACGTCATAGAATCGGGGTATGAGGTGAACCAATGTACTCTTTCCTGAACCAGTGGCGCCGAGAATAGCTAATGTCTCACCCGGCTCTACAACGAAGTTCACGTTTGATAAGACTGGTAAACCCCCGTCTTCACCATACGTGAACCCTACATCCTCGAACACGACACGGCCATCGATGCTTTCAAGCTTCACAGCTTCCGGCTTTTCCTTGATCTTAGGCTCTTCGTCTATGGCTTGGAATATTCTTGTGGCTGAAGCCTCCGCCGCTGATATCCGACCTGCCATGGAGCTTAGCACTATTACGCTAAACATGGCGCTGGTGAGATAGTTCATAAAGGCAATTATCTCTCCGATGCTGCTCGTCCCACGGAAAACCTGTACTCCACCGAAATAGACGACCGCGACGGTGCCTAGGTTTAACAATAGGGTAATGAAGGGCATGAATAGGCTGAGGTTTCTGTTGATTTTTACTGAGGATCCGTATAGCTCATCGTTGGCTTTTTTGAACCGGTTGTTTTCATGCTCTCTTCTAGCAAAAGCCTTAACGACCCTTATCCCTGTGAGGTTTTCCTGCAAGACCTGGTTTAGATAATCGATTTTTTCCTGTACTTGTCTAAATAAGGGCTGTGACACTCGGATGAAGACATATACTAGAGTTATAGTGATGGGAAGAAGCACCACCATTACCATTGATAGCTGAGGGTTTGTTATCCACATGAGGCCTATGCTTAGAATGAATGTGAGGGGCATCCTCGTGAACATGCGGATACTCATCGTTATTATCAACCTCACCTGGTTCAGGTCGCTTGTGAGTCGCGTTAACAGTTGACCCGTCGTGAACTCGTCCAGGTTTCCGAAGCTATAGGACTGTATCTTTGTGAAGATGGCGTCCCTGAAACCCGCTTCAAACCCTCTCGAGGCTCTTATAGCCAGGATGGTGTTTCCTGTCATGAAGAGTGCGCTTAATACGCTTGCCGCTATCATGAGGAAGCTGGTTCTAATGATTACATCTAGGTCTTGATTCGCTACCCCTTCATCGATGATCACTTGTACCAAGCGGGGTATGGAGAGGTTAGCGGCTACAACTAGAACTAATAGGATTACTGCTCCCGCCGCCTCTTTGGAGTATGGTTTAAGATATCTGAACGAACGTTTTAGACTACTCAACTATTCTCCCCATTTTAGTGTTGATGATGTGCGCGCAGAGTAGGGTCATGTTTAAATTCCTAATTGATGTCCTCTCTTAGATTAATCTTTATTTCACGTGTTTCATGCTTTAGACCTTTTTCTGGTTCTCCCCCAACTCGTAACCTGAGCGAACCCAACATCAGACGCCGTGCCCCAGCCAAATGGTATCTGTGGCCTGGGGGCGTGGTTTTAACACATTTTACAGGTATAAGAACTAGATAAGTGGCGTAGTTCTAATATACTATTCCTGGGAAATGCGTGCATACAGCTAACATCTCCCTAACCGTGATTCCTGCTGGTCAAGACCGCTACGAACGTCGACTCCTTGGGCCTAGCCTTTTCTTTGACGTACTCAGCCATAGCCGCAAGCGCCGCGGAGGAGGCCGGTAGCACCGAAAGCCCCTCCTCCTTCAAGAGCAGCTCGCTGAACGCCGTTAGCACCTCGTCCCCGAAGCCGGCTGCGTATCCGCCGCTGTCCCATAGGGCGTCCAGCGCGTGCTGTCCGTCGAGGCTCCTCCAGCTGACGATGGGCTCGTTCACCGGGGTCTCCACGATGCTCACGGGGTCCAGATCCCTGATCCTCCTTCTTCCCTTGTTGTAACTGGTTACTATGGGGTTTCCACCGTCTGTGCTCGC